>JANNJX010000396.1:0-4738 GCA_031396005.1 Burkholderiales bacterium | reverse complement strand
GTCGAGTCGCCGTTCGGCTCGGCGCGCGCGCTGTGCGAGTTTGCCGACATGACGGCCGCCGGCACGGGGTTCGGCAAGGAGATCGGCCAGGGCAGCAAGCGCCTCTGTGCGAAGTACGGCCACCCGGAGCTGAGCATGAGCGTCAAGGGCCAGGAATTCCCTGCCTACGACGCACGCGGCATCCAGGGCATGGGCCTGACCTATGCGACGAGCAACCGCGGCGCCTGCCATCTGCGCAGCTACACCGTGGCCTCCGAAGTACTCGGCATCCCGGTCAAGACCGATCCGCTGACCGCGGAAGGCAAGCCTGAACTCGTGATCGCGTTCCAGGATGCGACCGCAGCCTTCGACTCGGCCGGCATCTGCATCTTCACCAGCTTCGCCTGGGGCCTGGCCGACGTGGCGCCGCAAGTGGCGGCTGCGTGCGGCCCGGAGTTCACGCTCGAGAACATGGCCAAGATAGGCGAACGCATCTGGAACATGGAGCGCGAGTTCAACAACAGGGCAGGCTTCACCAACAAGGACGACAACCTGCCGCCGCGACTGTTGAACGAAGCCACCAAGACGGGGCCTGCAAAGGGCCTGGTCAGCAAGCTGCCGGAGATGCTGCCGAAGTACTACGCCGCACGCGGCTGGAATGCCGACGGCACGTTGAAGCTCGAGACGCGGACGCGCCTCGGCCTGTAATGCAGTGAGCCCCCAAGGGCCGGGAATGCCCGGCCCGGCCCCCCACGGGGGCGCAAGAAAACTTGGGGCGGCCCTGCGTTTTCTTGAGAGCCCATGAACGAAGGCGGTTCTCGAACCGCCTTCTTCTTTTGGAGAACGAGATGACCAGACATGTGATCCTCGGCGCCGGCCCGGCCGGTGTCATCGCCGCCGAAACCATCCGCAAGCACGCGCCGCAAGACGAGATCGTCCTCGTCGGTGACGAGCCCGAAGCGCCGTACTCGCGCATGGCGATTCCGTATCTGCTGATGGGCAACGTCGGCGAAGAAGGCACGCACCTGCGTCACGGCAAAGACCATTACGCCAAGCTGCGCATCGACGTGAAGCGAGGCGCGCGCGCGAAGTCAGTGGACGTGGCCAAGAAGACCGTCGCGCTCGACGACGGCAGCTCGCTGGCCTACGACCGTCTGTTGATCGCCACCGGCTCGTCGCCGGCATCGCCGCCGATCCCCGGCATCGACAGCGACGGCGTGCTGCACTGCTGGACATTGAAGGACGCGCGTGCGATCGCGCAACGTGCGACGAAGGGAGCGCGCGTGCTGCAGATGGGCGCGGGCTTCATCGGCTGCATCATCATGGAGTCGCTGGCCGCGCGCGGTGTGCAGCTCACCGTCGTCGAGATGGGCGATCGCATGGTGCCGCGCATGATGGGGCCGACGGCCGGCGGGATGATCAAGGACTGGTGCGAGAAGAAGGGCGTGCTTGTGTTTACCGGCACGCGCGTCGATGCGATCGAGGCGGCAGGCGCCGCGACGCCCGCGCCCGCCGGCGGCCTGTTGTCGCGCGTCGCCGCGGCGGTCGGCCTGGGTCATCACGACGCTTCAGCCGCGTCGTCGGGCGCGCCGCTCCAGGTGCGTCTGTCCAACGGCCAATCGCTCGACGCCGACCTCGTCATCAGCGCCACCGGCGTCAAGCCCAACATCGGCTTTCTCGAAACATCCGGCGTCAAGTGCCTGCTCGGCGTGCTGACCGACGAACACCTGCAAACCAACGTGCCCGGCGTCTATGCCGCGGGCGATTGTGCCGAAGCCTTCGACAAAGTCAGCGGTAAGACGATCGTCAGCGCGATCCAGCCGAATGCCGCCGAACAGGCGCGCGTCGCGGCACTCAACATGGCCGGACGCAAGACCGAGCTGCGCGGCGTGACGCAGATCAACGTGCTCGACACGCTCGGCCTCATCAGCACCAGCTTCGGCGACTGGCAAGGCGCTCCCGGCGGCGAGCATGTCGAGCTCACCGACAAGGCCGCCGGCCGGCACCTGAGCTTGCAGTTCGGCGGTGACCGCCTCGTCGGCTGCAACAGCGTCGGCTGGACCGAGCATGTCGGCGCGATGCGTGGCCTGGTCGAAGGCCAGGTCAAGCTCGGCGCCGAGTGGAAGCAGCGCCTGTTGAAAGACCCGACGCAGTTGATGGCGGCGTACCTGGCCACGGCTCAGGCGCAGGAACACAAGGCGCTGGTGCGTGCATGATCGAGCGATGCGAATCACCTTCAAGCTCTACGCCAGCCTGACCCAGCACCTGCCTGCCGAAGCGCGCCAAAGCAACCGGGTGGAGCTCGACATCGCGGAAGGCACGCCGATCGCCAAAATCATCGAGCCCTTCGGCCTGCCGGAAAAGCTCGTGCACCTGGTGCTGATCAACGGCGTCTACGTGCCGCCGGCAGAGCGCCTTTCGTTCACGCCGAAGGAGGGTGACGTGCTCGCCATCTGGCCGCCGATTGCGGGCGGATAGTGCAAGCGCACTATCCGTTCGTGTTCGAGCGCGAGATGGGCTGCACGGCCGACGAACTGCGCGCGTGGTTGCCGGGAGCGAGCCGCGGCCGAGTGATCGAGTGGCGCGGCGGTGAGGCCGTGATCCCGATCGACGAGGGCCATGCGACCCTCAGTTGGCAGGCCCTTGCGCCGCGGCGTATTGCGCTGATCACCCTGCCTCGCCTGCGTGTCGCATTCAGCGCGATCGGTGTGCGCGAAGCCGCCTGGCAGCAGTTTATGAAGTACTTCGATCTCCACACCCAGCGAGGCGGTGGGTAGAGGCTGTGCGCCGCGGTCAGTTCGTCCCCAACGCCAACTGCACCCGAGGCGACCACGCTGCATCGTTTTCGCCAGACGTCCGCAACTTTGGCGCCGCCAGAAACAGCCGCTCGCTCGGCAGCCCTTTGGCGACCAGCGCGTCGCGCACGGCGATGCCGCGTTGCAGTGCGAGTTCGCGCGCCGTGTCGCTGTTGACGATCGTGGCGCCCCGCAGCAGCGCTTCCATTTCCGCCACCGGGATGTCACGCGCAATGCCGATGGCGTTGCGCGGTTTGTTCGGCAGTTTGGTGTCGCTGTAGATGCGCTTGACGACGGCCTCGCGCTGCGCAGGCGTCAGCACGGGCAGCGCGGCATCGGCGGGCGCACCGCTGCGCAAGGCTTCGCGCCGTTGTTCGGCGGTGATGCGCGCGTCGAGCGCCGCTCGCTGCATGGCCTCGCGTTCGCTCTGCAGATCGCTGGCGCCGGTGACGGTCATCTTCAACGCCGGGCGGTCGGTTAGCGATTTGGCGACCTTGTCGATCGTGCCGCGGCCGGCATCGTTGAAGCGCGCGGTGCCGGGCTCGAAGGCAACGAAACTCAGATCCTCGCTGCCGCCGCCGGTGAGCAGCGAGAACGGTGCGGTGATCGCCTTGACGAGCAGGTTGCCGATGACTTTCAGCACCAGGCCGAAGACGCTGAACTGCGGGTCGTTGATCGAGCCGCTGATCGGCAGGTTGATGTCGATCACGCCGTTGCGGTCCTTCAACAGCGCCACGGCCAGCAGCACCGGCAGCTTGGTCGCGTCGGGCGACTCGACCTTGTCGCCGAAGGTGAGCTGGTTCAGGACGACCTGGTTCTTGGCGTCGAGCTTGCCGTCGGCATCGATCTTGTAGGCCACGTCCATGCTCAACTTGCCGCGCTCGATGGCGTAGCCGGCGTAGCGGCCGGCATACGGCGAGAACGGCGCGAGTTCGAGGTCGGTGGCCTGGGCGCGGATGTCGAGTGCGAGCGGTTGTGCGGTCGGATTCACGGCGCCGGAGATCTCCAGCAGTGCGGTGCCGGCCGCACGGCCTTTCAGGTCGAGCGTGGCCATATCGCGCGTCGTCGAGTCGAAGGCGCCGAGCGAGCCGTTCAACTCGGTCAATGCGGCGCTGTAGTTGGGCTTGATGAAGCGGTCGGTGAAATCGACCTTGCCGTTGGCCACGCGCACGCCGCCGATGCGGATGTCGATCGGCAGGCCGGAGCCCGCCGGCGCAGCCGGTGCGCTCGCCGCAGGTGCCGGCGCCGAAGCCGAAGCGGCCGCGGCCGGAGAGGGTGCCCCGGCGTTGCCTTTCGGTGGTGCGCCGACGTCGCGCAAGTTGAAGCGGCCGTCTTCGGTGATGACCAGGCGCGAGTAGAAGTCGGTCAATGCCGAGCTGGCGATTTCGAGCGTGGGCTTGGCGCAGCCACGCATGTCGAACACCAGGCCGTCGAGGCTGAGGGCCTGCCAGGTGAGCAGCTCGTCGCCGCCGCGCGTGCTGTTCGTTGCGCTGCGCTCGTGCACACGCAGGCCGGTGATGCGCGCATTGCCTTTGGCGCTGGCATCCCACTGATCGTTGGCGCGCTGCGTGACGGCGATGTCTCCGCGCCAGTCGGCTTCGCCGCGCAACAGATCGACATTCAGGCCGCTGCCGAAGTAGGGCGCGAAAGCATGCACCGGAAAGCGCTCGACGCGCAGCGTGCCGCGTGCGGCAATCGGCGAAGGCGCGACGGTTCCGTTCCAATCGACGCGGCCACCTTGCGCGCCTTTCGCTGAACCCTCGCTTTGCGAGATGCGCAACTGCAGTTGCGTCCTGGCCGGCGGCCCGATCGGCCACGACAGGTCGCGCACGGTGGCGCTGGCCGCGCCGCGCAGTTGCACCGGCGCGCTCGGCGGCGGCGCGGGGCGCTGATCGTCGATGCGGAATTCGCCGCCGGTGAGTTGCAGCTCGCCGAGCTTCACACTCCACGGCGGTGCGTTGTCG
>JANNJX010000371.1:0-5443 GCA_031396005.1 Burkholderiales bacterium | reverse complement strand
GGGGCGCGCCTGCACTTCCAGGTCGCCGACGTGCAGACCCTCGGCCTGGCAGGCGCGCACTTCGACGCCGCGATTTGCCGTCTCGGCCTGATGTTCTGCCGCTCGCCGCTCGAAGCGCTGCAACAGATGCGTCAGGCGCTGCGACCCGCTGGCCACCTGGCCGCGCTGGTGTTCTCGACGCCCGAGGCCAACCCCTGCATCGCCATCACGCTGCGCACGGCAAGACAACATGCCGGCCTGCCCGACGCCGACCCGTACGCTGCAGGTTCGCTGCTGAGCCTGGGCCGCCCCGGGCTGGCCGCGCACTTGCTGGCCGATGCCGGCTTCAGCGAGATCGAGGTCACGCCGCTGGCAGCGCCGTTTCGCCTGCCGAGCGCCCGCGACTACGTCGAGTTTGTGCGCACGTCCGGCTCCCCTGTCATGGAAATCCTGCGCCCGCTGTCCGCGGTGCAACAGGCCCTGGCGTGGGCCGACATCGAACAGCAACTGAACCGCTTCTCGACCGCGCGCGGTTGGGAAGGCCCGAACGAGCTGCTGTTGTGTTCAGCCAGCCGCTGCTGAACCGTCAGCGCGCCGAAGCCACCTTCTTGTACACCGGCCCCCATTGCGGATGGCCGGTTTCCGCGCGACTGAGCATGAACTCGGGGTCGGCGCTGCGCGCCTCGCGGAAGGCAGCTTCGCAGGCCGGCGCGCGCTGACTGGTGCAAAAGACGAAGGCCAGGTGCTTGTGCGCGTTGGCGCGGTCCTTGGCGCTGGCCAGGCCGGTCTTCAGTGACTCTTGCAAGGCGCGTTCGGCTTCGGCGTACTGGCCGTCGTCGTAGGCGCGCAGGCCGTTCAGCAGCGCTCGCTCGGCGGGGCGTTGCATGACGTCGGTGAGGCCGGGCTGGGCGCAGCCGGCGACGGCGGCGACGAGGGCAGCGAGTGCGCCGCAGCGCAGAGGCGTGTTCATGTTCATCATCATTCGAAACGGTGGCGCAAGGTCACCGGCTTGTCTTCGCCGACGGTGACGTTGACGGTGTGGGCGGGGTAGTCGCCGTTGCGCACGACGATCTGGTGCGCGCCGGCGGGCAAGGTCAGGCGCGTCAGCGGCGGCGTCGTGCCGATCGCGCGGCCGTCGACCTCGACCTGGCCCCAGGGCGTGACCGCCAGTTGCAGCAGGCCCGGCGCAGCCGCTGCGGCGGGCGCCGGTTCGGCCGCCACGGGGGTGGTTTTGTCCTTGATTGCCGGCTTGGTTTTGGCGACGACACGAGCCGGCTCGACACGCGGCTTCACTGCGATCGGCGCTGGTGCGGCAGCCTCGCTGCTCACCGCACCGACGGTGGCTTCCGCTCGTGCGGCGGGCACGGCGGCGATCGCCTGCGCCTCGGCCACGGGTGCCGCAACGGCAACGGTGGTGACGGCTTCTGGCGTCGCCTGCCCATGCGGCGTCAGCAGCCACACCGCGGCGATGAAGCCCACACCCAGCGTGCCGCCCGCGGCCCAGAGCCAGCCGCCCCAGGCCTGCCAGGCACGTGTCGCCGATGGCTGGTGTGCCATGCCGTTGGTCTCGTCGCTGATCCAGGTGCGCAGTGCGCGCGAGAGCTGGCGCGCCGAGCGAAAGCGCTCGCCGGGTTTGCGCGCCATGGCGCGGGCGGCGATGTCCGACAGCGCACGATCGACTTTCGGGTTGACGGTGTGTGCGGCCGGCACGTCGCCGCTCTGCACCGCGGCGCGAATCTCATCGAGGCCGGCGCCGGCAAACGCGCGCTGGCCGGTCAGCATCTCGTACATCACCACGCCGACGCCGTACACGTCGGCGCGCGCGTCGAGTTCTTCACCGCGCAATTGCTCCGGCGACACGTAGTACGGCGAGCCGAGTTCGGCCGGCGCAGCGCCGAGAAAGCCGGTGTCGATATCGACCGCAGCGGCCTTGCCGCCGCTGCCGCGCTGCCGCGTCACGCGGGCGATGCCGAAGTCGAGCACCTTGGGCTGCGTGCGCCCGACCATGAAGATGTTGGCCGGCTTGATGTCGCAGTGGACCACGCCCTTGCCGTGCGCATAGGCCAGCGCGTCGGCCAGGCGCTTGGCGATGCGCGCGGCCTGCACCATGTCGGGCCGCCAGCCGTCGGCCAGCAACTGGCGCACGTCCTTGCCTTGCAGCCGCTCCATGGCGATGTACACGCCCTCGGCCGCCAGGCCGGCGTCGTACATGGTGACGATGTTCGGATGCGCCAGGCCAGCGGCGGCGCGCGCTTCGGCCAGCAGTTGCGACTCGAGCACACCGCGCTCCGCAGCGTCCAGGTCGGCGACGTGCAGCATCTTCACCGCGACCTGCCGCGACAGCAGCGGATCGAGTGCGGCATACACCGTGCCGAGGCCGCCGCTGCCGAGCTGGTGCTTGAGCAGGTAGCGGCCCACGTGCGACAGCGTCGGCAGCAGTTGCAGCGCCTCGTCGCCGCTGTCAACGGCCGGCAGACTGTCGCCTTCCTCGGCATCGACGAAAAGCTCTTCAACCACGGTCGCGGCAAAGCTGGCGTCATTGCCGGCATCGCCTGCTGTCGTGGGATCAGCGGTGGGGGGATCGGACAGCGGTCCGGGCAGCGTGTGCGTCATGTCGGAGAGGCAGCTTATCGGCGGCAGCGCGCGCTCGCTGGCAGAAATACCGCACACCCTGCGCTATTCGACGCGGGCTTAACGCTTTGTTGCGGCTGAGCCAACGGCGTGAGCAATAGCGCACACCGCGAGGCGCGCTTCAGCCCCTGCGCAGGGCCAGCGTCAAGCGGTCTGCGGCTTCTTGAAGATGCGCCATCGAGCTGGCAAACGACAGGCGCAGAAAGTGCTCGCCGGCGGCGGGGCCGAAGTCGCGGCCGGGCGTCAACGCCACCTGCGCGCGGCGCATCAGGTCGAAACAGAAATCCCAACTGCTGGCGGCGTGCGCGGTCACGTCGGCATAGGCGTAGAACGCGCCGTCGGGCAGCACCGGCACTGGCAGGCCCAGGCGCTCGAGTGCCGGCACGATGAAGTCGCGGCGCTCACGAAACGCCGCGCGGCGATGCTCGTACTCGGCCAGCGACTCGGGCTCGAAGCACGCGCGCGCGGCGTGCTGCGCGATCGACGAAGCGCAGATGTAGAGGTTCTGCGCCAGCTTTTCGACGGCCGGCACCAGCGCCGGCGGCAGCACCAGCCAACCGAGGCGCCAGCCGGTCATGCCGAAGTACTTGGAGAAGCTGTTGATGGCGATCACGTCGTCGCCATGTTCCAGCGCGCTGTGGCCGAAGGCCTCGTCGTACGACAGGCCGAGGTAGATCTCGTCGACCAGCGTGAAGCCGCCGCGCTCGCGCACCACTTCGACGATGGCGCGCATCTCGCTGCGCGCGATCGACGTGCCGGTGGGGTTGGACGGCGACGCCAGAAGCACGCCGCGCGTGCGTTCGCCCCACGCGTTGCGCACCGCTTGCGCGTCGAGTTGAAAGCGTTGCCCGGAGCCGCACGGCAAGAGCACCGCGCGGCCACCCGCGGCGGCGACGAAGTGGCGGTTGCACGGGTAGCTTGGGTCGGGCAGCAGCACTTCGTCGCCGGGATCGACCAGCGCCGCGGTGATGAGTTGCAGCGCCGCCGACGCGCCGGCCGTGACGACGATGCGTTCGGGCGCGATGTTCAAGCCGAAGCGCAGCGCGTACCAGCGCGCAATGTCTTCGCGCAGCCCGGCCAGGCCGGTGGCATGCGTGTACTGCGTGCGGCCTTGCGCCATGCAGCGCGCTGCGGCTTCGACGACCAACGGAGCGGCCGTGAAATCGGGCTCGCCGATGTTGAGGTAGATCATCGGCCGGCCGCCTTGCGCCGGGTCGCACAGCGGGCCGCGAGCGATTTCGTCCGCCGCCTTGGCGCACTCCATGACGTAGAAAGGCTCGATGTGATCGAGCCGCGAGGCGAGCTTCACCGCTGCCGCGCGCTGGCCACTTCGGTCGGCCGCAGATCGGCCGCCACCTTGTCGAGCACGCCGTTGACGTACTTGTGGCCGTCGGTGCCGCCGAAGGACTTGGCAAGTTCGACGGCTTCGTTGATTGCCACCTTGTACGGGATGTCGAGGCAATGCGCCAGTTCGTAGGCGCCGATCATCAGCACGCCGTGCTCGACCGGCGACAGCTCGGTGGTCTTGCGATCGACATGTTTGGCCAGCGCCGCATCGAGCACCGCCGCCTGTTCGATCGAGCCGCGCAGCAGCGCATCGAAATGCACGCTGTCGCACTTGGCATAGCCCTCGTGCTCACGCAGTTGCGCGTCGATCGCATCAGCGTCACCGCCGGCGACGAGCCACTGGTAAAGGCCCTGCAACGCCAGCTCACGCGCGCGGCGGCGCTGGGATTTGGCAGCAGTGGGCTTCTTTGAAGTGGCGTTCACGTTGGCCCCCATGGGCCTGCGGCCCGGCGCGCCAAGGGGGCGCGAGCGCTTTCGGACGGCTGGGCAGCGCTCACATGTCCTCGAGCAGGTTCGCCATCTCGACCGCCACACGTGCCGCATCGCGGCCCTTGCTTTCCGCGCGCGCCCAGGCCTGCGCTTCGTTCTCCACGGTGAGGATCGCGTTGGCCACCGGCACCTGGTGATCGAGCGCGACGCGCGTCACGCCGGCGCCGCTTTCGTTGGCGACGAGTTCGAAGTGATAGGTCTCGCCGCGGATCACGCAGCCGAGCGCGACGAGCGCGTCGAACTCGTCGCTGTCGGCCATCACCTTCAGCGCCAGCGGCACTTCGAGCGCGCCGGGCACGTCGACACGCTTGATGTGCTTGGCCACCACGCCCAGCGCAGTGAGCTCGGCCACGCACGCCTCTTCGAGCTTCTTCGTGATGGCATCGTTGAAGCGCGCACGGACGATGCCGATGTGCAGGCCCTCGCCATCGAGTACCTTGGCTGCTGATCCGGTGTCGGCGTCTTGCATGCGGTTCATTCCTTGGAAAGCGGTGCCACCCAACCCGTGACTTCGAGGCCGTAGCCCGTCATGCTCGGCATGCGGCGCGGATGGCCGAGCAGCTTCATGCGGTGCACGCCGAGGTGGCGCAGGATCTGCGCGCCGATGCCGTAGGTGCGCAGGTCCATGTTGCGCGCAGGCGTGCGCGTCGGCGCGGCCTCCGGCACGAGGTGGCCGACGAGGGCTTGCGCATCGGTGCCGGCGTTGAGCAGCACGGCGACACCGCGGCCCTGCTGTTGCAGCGAGGCGAGCGCAGCCGGCAGCGGCCACGAGTGCGCACTGCCCTGCGCGTCGAGCAGGTCCATCACCGACAGCGGCTCGTGCACGCGCACCGGCACCTCGTCGCCCTCGTCCCACTGGCCCACCGCCAAGCCCAAGTGCACGCCGCCGGTTATGCGGTCGCGAAACGCGGTGCAGCGGAAGGTGCCCTGCAGCGTGCGCAACTCGCGCGTGCCCAGCGGCTCGATCAGCGTTTCGTTGTGGCTGCGGTGCTGGATC
>JANNJX010000361.1:0-6325 GCA_031396005.1 Burkholderiales bacterium | reverse complement strand
GCAGCGTCGCTGTCGGCGATGAGCTCGGTCACGGCCAGCACCCCCGGCGTCTGTGGCCGCGTGGTGCGCACGGCGGTGCTGGTGCCGAAGGCGAAGGGCCCGATCTGGCGCGGCTGCACGATCACGTCCAGGCCGAGTTGGCGCGGCAGCGCGGCGGCATCGAAGAAGCCGCGCACGCTGCGGATGCCGTCGGCGCCGACGCGCAACACGTCGATGCCGTCCAGCCGCACGGCCTTGCCGGTGGGCGGCAGGCCGTTCAGCGGGCCGGTGTTCGTGCCCGTCATCGTCCACTCGGCGTGCAGGCGCGCGTCGGCGACGTGGTGCGCGGCGCCGATCTCGAAGGCCAGATCGGGAAACGCCGCCCATAACGCTTCGACGTGGCCGCGCAGCGCAGCGCCGCCGATCGGCCTGGGCGTCGTTGGATCGAGATACGTGCCGGCGGGCGCGAAGGCGGCGCCGATGGCGTGCGCGTCGTGGCGGTTCCAGGCGTCAAAGTAACTACTGCACAGGCTGACGGTGTTCACGGCGTGCGTCCGTGGCTCATGGATTGATGCGCGCAACGCCGTAGCCATCGACGTTGTTGCGCGCCAGGCCGCCGACGACGATCTTGCCGTCGGGCTGCACGAGCACGTTTTCGCCGGCGTCGCTGAAGCCGAAGAAGTCGATTGACAACATGCCGCCGGCGCCGAAACCGGTGTCCAGCGCGCCTTTGCCGTCGTAGCGCGCAACGACGAAGTTCGGATTGGACGCGAACGCGCGCGTGCCGACGACGACCAGCTTGCCGTCGGCCTGCAGCGCGACGCCCTCGGCCGTGGCGTTTTCGGCGAGCGCCACGTCCACCGTGCCAGCACTGCCGAAGCCGCTGTCGGCGCTGCCATCGGCATTGCGGCGCATCAGCACGAAGCGCGACGTGGCCGGAGCGATCGGTTGCACCACGCTGCCCACCAGCACCAGCTTGCCGTCGGGCTGGCGCACCAGGCCTTCGCCCACTTCCGCGCCGACCAGCGTCAGCGTGCCGCCGCTGCCGAAGCTCGTGTCGAGCCTGCCGTTGGCGTTGAAGCGCGCGATGTCGGTGTGGTCGGAGCCGGCGAAGGTGCCTATCGGTTTGCCGCTGACGACGATCGCACCGTCGGGTTGCAGCACGAGATTGCGCACGCTGTTGGTGGCGCTGCCGATGTCCAGGGCGAGCTGGCCGGTGCCGCTGCTGGCGAAGGGCAGGTCGAGCGAGCCGTTGGCATTGAAGCGCGCCAGCGTGAAGTCGGCGAAGTCGCTGCCGTTGGTCGAGTCGAAGTTGAACTCGCCCGCCGCCACGATCTTGCCGTCGGGCTGGATCGCCAGCGCCTGCGCGCGGCCGTTGACGTTGTTGCTGACCCTGCCGCCGACGCCGAAGCTCGTGTCCAGGTTGCCGTCGCTGTTGTAGCGCGCCAATGCGAACGTCTCCGACGGATCTTGCGCCGGCGGCGTGGCGTCGATCGCGGTGTAGCCAGCGACAACGATCTTGCCGTCGCTCTGGATCGCCACCGCCAGCGCTTCTTCCTGCCGCAGGCCGCTGCCCATGTCGGTGGTGACCTTGCCGTCGATGCCGAAGCTGCGGTCGATGCTGCCGTCGGCGTTGAAGCGCGCCAGGATGAAGTCGGTGAACGTGCCGCCGACCATGACGATCTTGCCGTCGGCTTGCAGCGCCATGCCGGAGCGGTCGCCGCCGAAGGCCTGCAACGTCGCCTTGCCTGCGCTGCCGAAGGTCGGGTCCAGGCCGCTGGTAGCCGTGGATGTCGGTGGTGGCGGTGCCGGAGCCGATGGCGCAGAGGACGCCTCGCCGCCATCGCCGCCGCCGCACGCGGCGAGCGCCATGCAGGCCAAGGCCATACCGGCCCAGCGGGCCTTTGGGTGGGTGGTCATGAATCGCTCCTGCGATGTGGGGGTGATGAAACCGGCCGGAGGTGATCGAAGGCCAGGTGAAAGCAATAACCGTAGGCCGCGTAGGCCAGCGTCAAACCGACTTCCGCGATGAAGGCCTGGCGCCAGCTGAGCGCGGTCATCGCCACGATCAGCGGCCACGTCACCACCAGCGCGCTGGCTTCGAGCGCGATCGCGTGCAGCACGCGCCAGCTCGGCGGCCGGTCGCTCGCCACACGACCGGTGAGTCGGCGCTCGATGTGGTCGAAGGCGGTGTTGTAGAGCGCGCTCCACGACATGATCACGACCGACAGCGTCGTCAACAGCAGGAGCGAGTCGCCTGCCGTCGCGCCCGAGAAGTACGCGAACGGCAGGCTGACGATCGCCAGACCCAGGATCTCGAAGGCGAGCGTCTGGATGACGCGCTCGCGCAGGCCGCGCACGCCGGCGGGTGCGAGAGCGGGGCTGGCGATCGTGTTCATGCGCGCCGCCCTACTGCTTCACGGCCGAAAAGTTGTACTCACCGAGATCGCCGAAGGCCGAAAACAACACCGTCATCGTGCCGGCCATGTGCAGCGGCTGGCCGATGACCTCGTCCGACACGTTGCCCGTGAAGGTGCGCACGGCGATCTTCGAGGTGAGGTTGCGGTGGATAAGGTGGATGCGGCCGGTGGACGGGCAATACCAGCCGGTGACGACGATGTCGGGCGTCGTGTTCAACGTGCCGTCGAGGCCGCGGCATTGCGCCGCGCCCGGCGCGCCGGCGCCGCCCTGCGTGTCGATGACGAGCTGCAGGACATCGCGGTTGGCCTGCATCGTCCAGGTCGTGCCGCGCAGGTTGTCGGGCCGCTCGGCCGAGGCAGCGCCGGCGGCGAGAAGGGCCGCCGCAGCGACGGCGAGCTTGAAGGTCTTGATCGATTTCATGATGGGGTGCTCCCTGAGCGTGAATGAACAAACAAAGCCGGCGGTAATGGAGCCGAAGTCGATGCCGGCGGCGATGAGTCGACTTCGGTTGGAGGAACATTCGGTGGTCGAGCCAGGTTGGACGCACTTCATGTCTGCTTTTTTCTTCATCGCTCTTCTCCTCAAGCCCGTTCGGTCAGCGCCGCGCTCACGCCCAAAGCCATGAACATCGTTGCGGCGAAGCAGCGCTGGCCGATGGCAAAGTGTTTGCTGCGGCGCAGCCTTTGCCCCAACGAGGCGGCCAGCAGCGCATAGCTGCCATCGGTCGTCGTTGCCAGGGCGATGAAGGCGAGGCCCAGCAACGCCGTTTGCAGCGCCAGGTTGCCGCGCAGCGGATCGACGAACTGCGGCAGGAACGCCAGGAAGAACAACCCCGTCTTCGGGTTGACCACGCCCACCAGCACACCTTGCCCGAACACGCGGCGCAAACTCGCATGCGTGGTCGCCTTGCTCTCGGCCAGCGCACCGCGCTCCAGCGCTTTGCAGATGCCGAGGTACAGCAGATAGGCCGCGCCGAAATACTTGACGGCGTCGAACATCAGCGCGGAAGACATGCCGATGGCCGAGATGCCCAGGGCCGCCGCAGCCACTTGAAGCAGCGTGCCCGTCTCCAGCCCCAGCACCGAGACCACGCCGGCCTTGCGGCCCTGGTCGATGCTGCGTGCAATGACGTACAGAACGTTCGGCCCTGGCGACAACAGCACCGCCAGGCTGGCCAGCAAGAAAAAGGGCCATTGCGAGAGTTGGCTGATGATGTTCATGAGAAAACATTCGGTGGCCGCGCGACGTTGGACGCAGCTATTGCTTCGGCGCGGGTGGCGGCACGCGCCACAACTTGCCGCAGAGGCCGCGATAGACATACGGTCCGCTCGGCAACAGGGGGGCCGCCGTCTCGGTTTCGATCGACAAGGCCAGCTCGGTGGCAGTCGCAAACAGCACTTCCGACGTTTGCGCCAGTGCCACCTGCACGAACTTGCCTGGCGGCACAGGGCCGATCGGCCGCGTCGTGCCGTTGGCTTCAATGGCCCAGAGGTACAGCGTCTGGCCGGCAGCCACCGGCACGGGCTGCACTTGCTTCACGTCCATTACCTTGCCGTGGCGCAGGCTCGACACGATGACGCCGGTGCGGCCGTCGGCGGCAGCGAGCACGCCGACATAGCTCTGCGGCAGTTGGCTGTCGGGCGCGTCGGACACAGCGGGCTCCTGAAGTGCCGGGCCGACGAGCGTCAGCGTGAGTCCGAGCATCAAACCCGTGGTCAGCGCGCCGAGCGTGCGCGCTTCGAACCAGCGCGCCCACCACGGCCTTGCCGCTTCACGCGGCGCCACTCGTGCCACGATCGCGCGCCACACGGCGGCCGAGGGTGCAACCGCCCACAGCGGCGCCGCCATCGGCAGCAGCTTGTGTTCCCAGAAGGCCACGCGTGCCTGCAGCAGCAGATCGTCGCGCAGCAACTGCTGCATGCGCGCGCGGGCGCGGCCGTGCAGCGTGCCGAGCACGTACTCCGCGGCCAGGCGGTCACACAGTTCGGGCCGTCGGTAGTTCATGCTGTTTCTCGAGACAACGCTTGATGCGGTCGAGCCCACGCCGCACCCAGGCCTTGACGGTGCCCAGCGGCTGGTTCATGTGCAGCGCCAGCTCGGCGTGCGTCAAGCCGTTGTAGAACGCCAGCGCAATCGCTTGTCGCTGCGGCGGCTCCAGGCATTGCAGACAGAAGTGCAGTTGGTGCGTGTCGGCCGCGTGCTCCAACTGCTCTAGCGGGCCGGCGCCGGCGTCGGCGCTGTCCAGCAGATCGGCAGCGTCGTCGTCACGGTCGGTCGGCCGCACGCAGTGCTCACGGTCGGCGCGCGAGCTGCGCAGCGCATCGAGCGCCTTGTTGCGCGCCACCGCCATCAGCCAGGTCATCGGCTGCGCCTTGTGCGGCGAGTAGTTCGGCGCCGTGTGCCAGATGCTGACGTACACCTCCTGCACCACCTCTTCGGCCCAGCAGCGGTCGCGCAGCATGCGCACGGTGATGCCGAGCAGGCAGCAGACCGTCAGGTCGTAGAGCTGCTTGAACGCGGCATGGTCGCGCAGCGCGACGCGCGACATCAGCTCGGCGAGCGTGCGCTGCTCGGGCGGCGGCGTGGTGATGAAGTCGCGCTGCATGACTCAGTTCTGCACGACTTCGATGGCGGCGCCTTCGAGGGCCACAGGTCCCTTGGCGACTTGCAGGAACGCATCGCGAATCTCTTCGAAGGTGCCGAGCTTGATGTCCTCGAAGTCGCCCCAGCGCAGCGGCGGCGGCAGGTCGTTGTAGACCTCGCGCTCGGTGGCCAGGCAACCGAGCGTCTGCCGCGTCACGCCGTCACCGCCGGCTGCCACCTTGAAGCCCTGCGCGCCCGGCAGCACGAGCGGCGTGTTGGCCTCGATGCGCGGCTCGCGTGCGAAGCGGTTCGGGAAGATGCGCTGGATCTTGCCGCTCGTCGGGCTCTGCACGTAGCAGTAGACATAGGCCGCCGCCGTCGTGCTAACCGACAGCTCGACCGGCTCACCCTTGCGATAACGTGTCTTCGAGACCTCGACCGTGAGCTTGATCTCGGCCAGCTTCTCGGCAGCGAAAGGCTGCTTCGGCGGCGTGGGGATCGCGCGCAGCAGGAATGCTTGCCAGACCTCGAAGTCGGGCTCGCCCTCGGTCTTCGTGTTCACCGCCTGGCGGTACGCAGCCAACGCCGCGCTGTAGGCCGCGTTCGGTTTGCCGTCGGTCGGGCCGTCGTAGAACTTTCGAAAGCGCAACTGCTCCTGGAAGAAGCGCGTGGTCTCGGTGCTGCCCTGCATCGACAAAAACCAGTCTTCCATCTCGCGGCGGATTTCCGGTTGCTCGACGTCGAGGTTCAGGCAGGTCCAGTACGGCAGCCGCAGCAGCTTGCCGGTGAGCTCGATCGTTGCCAGCTCGACCATGTTGCGCAGCGATTGCGCCACGCCTTCATTGCGGCTGACGGCGAAGTTGAAGGACAGGCTGCTGTTGCGGATCTGCGCCAGGCCGTCACCGGCGCTGGTTTCGTCGCGCGTCACCACCACGGTGTTCTTTGAACTCGCGCCGGGGATCAGGCTCAGGTCGGCGGTGGAGATCACGCTGGCATCGAAGCCCATCACCGACGACTGCACGCTGCGGTTGAAGCGCACGCCGAACAGCGGCCCGGTGAAGGCCGAGACGATCGACGCGCCGAGGCCGGTCTGGCGGCGGTCCACGTCTTCGTCGAACTGCGTGATCGAGCCGCGGATGTCGTACTGCGGCACGACCTTGAATTCATTGATGCGCTGCGCCAGCGACAGCAACTGCACGAGGTTCTGGTTGTCCTGGCCGAAGGTCACCAGGCGCACGCCGCGGCTGCGGCGCGTCATGTCGGCGAAGGCCGAGATCATCATGTCGCGCGTGCCGGCGCCCAACCGCCGCGACTGGTCCTGCATGTCTTCGATCATCACGCT
>JANNJX010000352.1:0-10158 GCA_031396005.1 Burkholderiales bacterium | reverse complement strand
GGCCACCGAGATCAGCCCGGCGCCGATGATCGCGCCGAAGATCGCGCGCGCGCCGTCCGGCCCCGGCATCGCGTTGGCGAAGGCGACCATCGGGCCGACCGCGGCGAAGGTCACGCCCATCATCACCGGCAGCTTGATGCCGAGGTATTTGGTGAAGCCGAGCGACTGGATCAGCGTCACCAGCCCGCAGCAGAACAGGTCGGCCGAGATCAACAGCGCCACCTGCTCGGGCGACAGCTTCAACGCGCGGCCGACGATCAGCGGCACCGCGATGGCGCCGGCATACATCACCAGCACATGCTGCAGGCCCAGCGCAGCCAGGCGCGGCGCGGGCAGTTTTTCGTCGACGGGGTGAACGGTGTCGGTGGTCATCGATGGGTCCCTCACTGGATGGGTGCGCCGGCATCGAACCAGCGCTTGATGAGCACGCGTTCGTCGTCGGTGATCTGCGTGGCGTTGTTGAGCGGCATCAGTTTCAGCACCGCCACTTGCTGATAGACCGTCTGCGAGTGCTGCTTGATCAGTTCGGGCGTGTGCAGCGCCACGTTCTTCTGCGGGTTCTGCGCGTTGTGGCAGAGCGCGCAACGCTGGTCGATGACGGCCTTGACCTGGCTGAACTCCACCGGTTTGGCGGCCACGGCCACGGCAGCGGCACTCGGCGGCGGCGGCGCGAGCCAGAACACCAGGCCGCCCAGCACCAGCGTGCCGACCACCGCGTGCTCCCACGGCGCGCGCCGGTGTTCGACATGCGCCTTGTGGCGGGCGACGAAGCTGTGGCGGATCAGCGCGCCGGCCAGCATCAGCAGCACCAGCACGATCCAGTTGTTCTTGCCGCTGTACAGCCAGCCGTAGTGGTTGGACAGCATCGCCACGATCACCGGCAGCGTGAAGTAGGTGTTGTGCACGCTGCGCTGCTTGCCGCGCTGGCCGTGGATCGGATCGACGGGTTGGTTGGCGCGCAGTTGCGCCACCACCTTACGCTGGCCAGGGATGATGACGAAGAAGACGTTGGCGCTCATCGTCGTGGCCAGCATCGCGCCGACCAGCAAAAAGGCGGCGCGGCCGGCGAAGAGCTGACAAGCCAGCCACGACGCGAAGATGACGAAGACGAAGACGCCGACACCGACGATCAGGTCACCGCTGTGGCGCCGGCCGAAGACGCGGCAGATCACGTCGTAGATGACCCAGAACGCGACCAGGAAGCCGAGCGACGCGGCAATCGCCACGGCCGGCGACCAATCGAAGACGCTCTTGTCGATCAGGAAGGTGCCGGCGTTGAACAGGTAGAGCACCGTGAACAGCGCCATGCCGGTCAGCCAGGTGCTGTAGCTCTCCCAGTACGACCAGTGCAGGTTCTCCGGCAGCGCGCGCCAGCGCGGCGCGACCATGTACTTGTTGGCGTGATAGAAGCCGCCGCCGTGCACGGCCCACATCTCGCCGTCGACGCCCTTGGCCAACAGGTCCTCGTGCTCGGGCTTGGACAGGCTGTTGTCGAGCAGCACGAAGTAGAACGACGAGCCGATCCAGGCGATCGCGGTGATGACATGGGCCCAGCGCAGCAGCAGGTTGAGCCAGTCGAGCAGGTAAGCGTCCATCACGTCCTCACGGCAGGGAAAACACGCTCGAGGCCGAGTGTGCTTTTCCCCCACCACAGCGGGCTCTGTAAGGGGCGAACGTCGCAACCCGCGAATCCGGCTGGATCAGCCGGACCGCGGGGCTCCGCGGCGACAAGATAAACTGTATACAGTTCTGTTCACACCGCGAATGCGGGTTTACCCGCCAGGCGCCGCCGCGCAAGCAATCGCGCTCACTTCAGGTCGGCGGCCTTGATTGCCGGCCCCCAGTCGTTCACCTGTTTGGCAACGAAGGCACCGAACTCGGCCGAGCTCATCTTCACCGGCGTGATGCCCAACTCCTCGAGCTTCTTGAGCACGGCGGGGTCGGCGGCGATGTCCGCCAGCACCTTGCCGAGCCGGTCGGTCACCTCTTTGGGCAGCCCGGCCGGGCCCGAAACGCCGAAGTAGTTCTCGGCCACCAGTTGCGGCAAACCCAGCTCGACCACCGTCGGCACGTCGGGCAGCAGCGGCGAGCGCGTGCGCGTGGTCACGGCCAGGGCCCTGATCTGACCCGCCTTGACCATCGGCACGAACGCCGTGATGACGTCGATGCCCAGCGGAATCTGGCCGGCGATCAGGTCGGTGGTCATCGGCGCGCCGCCCCGATACGGGATGTGCGTCATGTTGATCTTCAGCGCCGCCTTGGTCATCTCGCCGACGATGTGGCCTATCGAGCCCGGCCCGCCGCTGCCGAAGGTGTAGCCGGGCGCAGCGGCCGCCTTGGGCAGGTCCTTCAAGGCAGCAGGGCCGGTCTTGGGGTTGGCCATCAGCAACACCGGCGCCACGCCCAGCATCGCCACGTGGGTGAACTGCGCCACCGGGTCGTAGGGCGGTTTGGGTACCGTGAACGGGCCGATCGACGTCGGCGTCGAGTTCGACAGCATCAAGGTGTAGCCGTCAGCCGGCGCACGCGCCACTTCGCCACCGCCGAGGGTGCCGCCGGCGCCGGGCTTGTTGTCGACGATGACGGCCTGGCCCAGCGCCTTGGCCATCGGCTCCGAGATCACGCGCGCGACGATGTCGCTGGCGCCTCCGGCGGCGAAGGTGACGACGATGCGGAGCGGCTTCTCGGGCCACGCGGCCGCAGCGGAGTTGCACAGCGCAAAGGCTGCAAGCGCGGCGGCGGCAAAAACAGTGCGGCGACGATTCGACATGAGTATCTCCAGTGTGATGTTGCCCGCTCCGCGGTCAGGAACCGCGATAGGTCGAGTAGGCCCAGGGGCTGACGAGCAGCGGAACGTGATAGCGCCCGTCGGCATCGGCGATGCCGAAATCGAGCGGCACCTGGTCGAGGAACGGCGGCTCGGGCAGGTTGACGCCCCGGCCGCGAAAGTAGGCGGCCACCGAGAACACGAGCCGGTAGCGGCCGGCTGCCATGGTCTGGGCATCGAGCAGCGCGCCGCCATCGTTGCGCCCGTCCGGGTTCAACGTGAACGCCTTGATCGTTTCGACCTGCGCGCCGTTCAAGCGCTGCAACGTCACGGCCATGCCCGCAGCGGGGCAGCCGTTCATGGTGTCGAGCACATGGGTGCTGAGGTGTCCCATCGGATTCCTTTCACGCAAGCGATCTTGCGCGCAGCAGTGAAGTGTATACACTACAGTTCACACGAACCTCCGCAGGAACCCGAATCCATGCCCCGCTCGCGACCGGATTTGAAGGTGATCAGGGCCGTCGTCGCGCCCCGGGTAGCGCTGCCGGCCGGGGGCACGCAGCGCATCGTCGAGTCGATCACCGAGGCGATCGTGGCGCGCCGCCTGATGCCCGGCACCAAGCTGGCCGAGCAGAAGATCGCCGACATCTTCAAAGTGTCGCGCACGCTGGTCCGCCAGGCGCTCAATCAGTTGAGCCGAGACCGCCTGGTGACGCTCGAGCCGGCTCGCGGCGCGTTCGTGGCGATGCCCAGCGTCGAGGAGGCGCACCAGGTCTTCGAGTTGCGCCAGATGGTCGAGTCGGCGATGGTCAAACGCCTGTGCGGCACCATCACCCAGCGCCAGATCGCCGAGCTTCGCAGCCACCTGAAGGCCGAGCAGGCCGCGATCGCGCGAACCGACGTGCCCGGGCGCACGCACCTGCTGGCGGACTTTCACGTCGTGCTGGCGCGGATGCAGGGCAACCAGGTGCTGGCGGATTTGCTGACGGACCTGTTGAGCCGATCGTCGCTGATTGCTTTGATGTACCAGTCGTCGCATTCGGCAGAGGCGTCGCTGGCCGAGCACGTGGCGATCGTCGATGCGCTCGAGCAGCGCGATGTGCGGGCTGCGGTGCGCCTGACCGAACACCACCTCGATCACGTGGAGCGCAACCTGCGGCTCGACCCGCGTTCGCCCGACCTGGCGCTGGCCCTCACCGGCGAATGAACACGCCCGCTCGTTATCCGCGCGACCTGAAGGGCCACGGCAGGCACGCGCCGCATGCGCAATGGCCCGGGCGCGCTCGCGTCGCGCTGCAGTTCGTCCTCAACTACGAGGAGGGCGGCGAAAATTCGGTGCTGCACGGCGACGCGGGCAGCGAGCAGTTTCTGTCCGAGATGTTCAACCCACCGGCCGTGGCCGCGCGCCATCTGAGCATGGAAGGGGTCTACGAATACGGTTCGCGTGTCGGCGTGTGGCGCCTGCTGCGCGAGTTCGAGCGCCGCGGCCTGCCGCTGACGGTGTTCGGCGTCGGCATGGCGCTCGAACGCTGCCCGGACGTCACCACTGCCTTCAAGGAGCTGGGCCACGAGATCGCCTGCCACGGCTGGCGCTGGGTTTCGTACCAGAACGTCGACGAAGCGACCGAGCGCGCCGACATGGCTCGCGCGATGGCGTCCATCACCGCCCTGACCGGGCATCGTCCATTCGGCTGGTACACCGGACGCGACAGTCCGAACACCCGCCGCCTGGTGGCCGAATTCGGCGGCTTCGAATACGACAGCGACTACTACGGCGACGACCTGCCCTTCTGGCTGCAGGTGCGCAAGAGCGACCGCACGCTGGCGCCGCATCTGGTGGTGCCGTACACGCTCGACGCCAACGACATGCGCTTCGCCCTGCCGCAGGGTTATTCGCACGGCGACGAGTTCTTCCAGTACCTGCGCGACGCTTTCGACGTGCACTATGCCGAAGGCGGTGACGATGCCGCGGAAGGCGGCGGCCGCCCTTCGATGATGAGCGTCGGCATGCACTGCCGCCTGCTCGGCCGGCCCGGCCGCCTGCGCGCCCTGCAACGATTTCTCGATCATGTGCAAAGCCACGACCGCGTCTGGGTGGCGCGGCGCATCGACATCGCGCGACATTGGAAAGACAAACACCCCATCGACCCCGCCACCGCCTTCATCTGGGAGTGATCCTCATGGCCCTCACCCTCGAACAGATCAACAGCGCCACGGCGCAGCAGTTCGTCGCCCTGCTCGACGGCACCTACGAGCATTCGCCGTGGATCGCCGAGCGCGCCGCCGCACAGCGGCCCTTCGCCAGCCTGGTGCAACTGAAGCTGGCGCTCGCGGATGTCGTGCGCAATGCCGGCCGCGAGGCACAGTTGGCACTGATCCGCGCCCACCCCGAGTTGGCCGGCAAGGCCATGGTCAGCCAGACGCTGACGGCCGAGTCGACGAACGAACAAGACAAGGCCGGCCTCACCGATTGCACACCCGAAGAGTTCGCGCGCATCCAGCAACTCAACGCCGACTACAACGCCAAGTTCGGCTTTCCGTTCATCCTGGCGGTGCGCGGCCCGCG
Source organism: Burkholderiales bacterium (assembly GCA_031396005.1). GTDB lineage: Bacteria > Pseudomonadota > Gammaproteobacteria > Burkholderiales > Burkholderiaceae_C > CADEEN01. Next base: position 4,825 of record JANNJX010000352.1, on the reverse strand, counting down.
CGGATCGGGCTCGAGCAAGGCCGAGATCATCGCCACCTTCGCGCGCAGGCTGGACAACCATCCGGACTTCGAACTCGCCGAGTGCCTGCGCAACATCCACCGCATCGCGGAGCTCCGCCTGGACGACAAGTTCGGCCACACGCCGCAACTCGGCAACCAGGTCTGGGACTGGGCCGAACGCCTGGCCGCACACAGCGACCCCGGCTACGCCGAGCGCGGCGAGCTCACCGTGACCTACCTCACCGACGCGCACCGCGCCGTCGCGCAGCGCCTGGCGCACTGGATGCGCGCCGACTGCGGCTTCGACGACGTGCAGATCGACGCGGTGGGCAACGTCGTCGGCGTCTATCACGGCACGGACCGCAACGCCAAGCGCCTGCTGACGGGCAGCCACTACGACACGGTGCGCAACGGCGGCAAGTACGACGGCCGCCTGGGCGTCCTCGTGCCGATGGCCTGCGTGCGCGAGTTGAGCCGCCAAGGCAAGCGCTTGCCCTACGGCTTCGAAGTGATCGGCTTTGCCGAAGAAGAAGGCCAGCGCTACAAGGCCGTGTTCCTCGGCTCGGGCGCGCTGACGGGTCACTTCGACAGGGCGTGGCTCGACCAGAAAGACGCCGACGGCGTCTCGATGCGCGAAGCGATGCTGCATGCCGGCCTGTGCATCGACGACATCGCCAAATTGAAGCGCGACGCGGCGAAGTACCTGGGCTTCGTCGAAGTGCACATCGAACAAGGCCCGGTGCTGAACGAGCTCGATCTGCCGCTGGGCATCGTGACCTCGATCAATGGCAGCGTGCGCTATGTCGGCGAGATCGTCGGCATGGCCAGCCACGCCGGCACGACGCCGATGGACCGGCGCCGCGACGCCGCCGCGGCAGCCGCCGAGCTGGTGCTGTTCACCGAAAAGCGCGGCGCCGCCGTGCCGCACCTCGTGGCCACCGTCGGCATGCTCGAAGTCCCCAACGGCTCGATCAACGTCGTGCCGGGCCGCTGCAAATTCAGCCTCGACATCCGCGCCACCACCAACGAGGTGCGCGATGCCTGCGCCGACGACGTGCGGGCCGAGCTCAAACGCATCTGCGAGCGGCGCGGCCTGCACTTCAAGCTCGAAGAAACCGTTCGCGCCGCCGCCGCGCCGTCGGCGCCGGCCTGGCAGTCGCGCTGGGAGCGCGCCGTGCAGGCCCTCGGCCTGCCGCTGCACCGCATGCCCAGCGGCGCCGGCCACGACGCGATGAAGCTGCACGAAATCATGCCGCAGGCGATGCTGTTCCTGCGCGGCATGAACGCCGGCATCAGCCACAACCCGCTCGAGTCGATCACCAACGACGACACCGAACTGTGCGTGCGCGCCTTCCAGAACCTGCTCGATCAACTCGCCACGGAACTCGCATGACCGACACCAACCGCCAGCACGCCGCCCTCGATGCCTGGATCGACAGCCACTTCGACGAGGAAGTGCGCTTCCTGCAGGAGCTGGTGCGCGTGCCGACCGACACGCCGCCCGGCAACAACGCACCGCACGCCGAGCGCACGGCGCAACTGCTGAGCGAATTCGGCTTCGAAGCGGAACAGCATGCCGTCGCGTCGCCAGCGGTTCAGGCCGCCGGCCTCGAATCGATCACCAACCTGATCGTGCGGCGAAAGTACGGCGCGGGCCGGACCATCGGGCTGAACGCGCACGGCGACGTCGTGCCGCCCGGCGAAGGCTGGACGCACGACCCGTACGGCGGCGAAGTGGCCGGCGGCAAGCTCTATGGCCGCGCCGCCGCGGTCAGCAAGTGCGACTTCGCGACTTACACCTTCGCCACGCGCGCCATCGAGTCGCTGACGACGCCACTCAAAGGCAGCGTCGAGCTGTACTTCACCTACGACGAAGAATTCGGCGGCGAGCTCGGCCCGGGCTGGCTGTTGGAACAAGGCCTCGTCAAACCCGATCTCGTGATCGCCGCCGGCTTCAGCTACCAGGTGGTGACCGGGCACAACGGCTGCCTGCAGATGGAGGTCACGGTGCACGGCAGGCAAGGCCACGCCGCGGTGCCCGACACCGGCGTCGACGCCTTGCAGGCGGCGACGAAGATCCTCAACGCGCTGTACCACCAGAACACGCTGTACCAGCAAGTGACGAGCCGGGTCGAGGGCATCACGCATCCCTACCTGAACGTCGGGCTCATCCAGGGCGGCAGCAACACCAACGTCGTGCCGGGCAAGGTGGTGCTCAAGCTCGACCGCCGCATGATCCCCGAAGAGAACCCGGCCGACGTCGAAGCCACGCTGCGCCGCGTGATGGCTGATGCGGTGGCCGAGTCGCCGGGCATCACGATCGACGTGAGGCGCATGCTGCTGGCCAACGCACTCACGCCGTTGGCGGGCAACCAGCCGCTGGTGGAGGCGCTGTGCCGGCACGCCAGCGCGGTGTTCGACGAGCGCATCGAGGGCTCGGGGACGCCGCTCTACACCGACGCGCGGTTGTTCAGCGAACGCGGCATTCCGGCGGTGCTCTACGGCTGCGGCCCGCGCACGGTGCTGGAAAGCAATGCCAAGCGCGCCGACGAGCACATCGAACTCGAAGACCTGCGGCGCGCGACCAAGGTCATCGCCCGCGCGTTGGCCGAGCTGTTGAGCTGAACGCTGCGCGCGGCGCCGCGGTGGCCCACCGGCGGTGGGGCGGTGAAAGCGCAGGCACGGGGACCGTCCAGCAGGCGCGCCATCATCTTTTGAGCAGAATCGTCGCCAGCAGGGCCCGCGACCGAATGCGCAGCCGCCAGGCCGAGGAACTTCACCCTGTGGCGCGGGCTGCAGGAGCGCGAGAACGAAGTGACGAAAGTTCAGCCCCATCAATCCACAGGAGACTGTCCGCATGCTGCTGGCGAGTGGTGGTGCCGCGGCGCTGCTGGCGCCGTTGGGTGTCAGCGGCCAGAGCTTTCCCAGCAAGCCGATCACGCTCGTCGTGCCGTGGCCCGCCACGTGACGGCGCAGAGCGACGGCACCGGCTGGGACAAGTTCGTCGAAAGCGGCCAGATGCGGCTGCTCGTGACGTTCGGCGAGACGCGCACGAAGCGTTGGCCCAACGTGCCGACTGCCAAGGAGCTGGGCTACGGCGTCGTTTCGCAATCGCCGTACGGGCTGGTTGGGCCCAAGGGCATGGACCCGGCCTTCGTCAAGGTGCTGCACGACGCGTTCAGGAAGGCGATGGACGACCTGAAGCACATCGAGCTGCTCGACCAGCTGAACCGACCTCTGGTACCGCAGCGGCGACGACTACCAAGTGGGCGGGCGAAACCTTCGTCAAGGACAAGGTGCTGATCGAGCGTCTCGGACTCGCGGCGAAGTGAGTTCGTCGAACGATCCGGAGCCCGGCGTTCTGCGACATCGGCAGCGCATCCGGCTGCATGCGCGGCAGGCACCGGCGCGGCGCGCGCTCGTCGAGGTCGAGCGCAGCCTCGACCATGCTGCGGTTGATCGGCACGAGGTCGCAGACACCCGACGCAGGCCTTGCGTGTACCTCCTTGCGCCCTACTCCCCGCGCGGCGGCTCCTTCTTGTCGATCCGCCGCATGGCCTGGCGCAGGAACTGCATCTGCTCGTTGACATTGCGGCAGGTCTGGCAGATGACGAAGTGCAGCCGCATGCGCGCGCGCTCGGCCGCGGGCAATGTCTCATCGAGACCGCTGCTGATCAGGCGCGAGACTTCTTTGCAATCGAGCTGGAGTTTCATCGCTGCCCCGCAAACCAGTTGCGGTCGAGGCACTCACGCAGTTGCATGCGGGCGCGGTAGAGCATCACCCCGCAGTTGTTCGACGTGATGCCCAGCTCGGTGCAGATTTCTTCGACTTCCTTTTCCAGCCACTCGCGCATCATGAAGACGCGGCCGGTCCTGGCCGGCAGGCGGTCCACGCAGGTCTGCAGCGCTTCGAAGAACTGGCGCTGCTCGAGCGACTTCTCCGGCTGCTGCCAGGCAGCGGGTGGTTCCCGCCAATGACCATCCTCGGCAAACAGCGCATCGAGCGCGTCGTCCATGCTCTGTTCGTCATGCGGTTCGATATGGACTTCGCGGCCGCGCTTCCTGATCACGTCGATGATCTTGAACTTGAGGATGCCGGTGGCGTAGGTGCGCAGCGAACTGCGACCCTCGAAGCCGGCCGGCCTCTCGAGAATGGCCAGCAAAGTTTCGGAGACGACGTCTTCGGCCATGCTGTCGTTGCGCAACTGCATCTGCGCAAAGCGCAGCAAGGGCTGATGGAGCTGGGCGAGTTCGGCTTCGATGGTCATGTTGCAGCGAGGTGGGCCGGCGGGAGCGTCGCGGCAACCGCTGCCTCACAACAGCCGAGCGCAACACCGCGCGAGAGTACCCCAGTGCGGCGATCGGGCGACCCATGAAAGCACCTGCCGTCTGTGACGCTACGGTTGCATCATCGCCGCCACGCCAGGCCCACCGGTCCGGCTGCTGGAGAGCTGGATCTGCAAGCATGTCGCCCAACAAGCGATACCGACATGAAACCAGCCCGCTGGAAGTCACAATTCGACGGGCACTTCAGTTCCTGCTCATCCAGGTCGCGCTGCGCTCGTCGAAGCGCATCATCTTCAGAAAGCGCTCGGTGTCGGCTTTGACTTGGGCGCGCGTGAGCTTGCTCATGTCGCGCGGTTCACCCTTCACAGGCACCCACTTCGTATTGACGGGATCCCATGTGTGCATGCTGAGGAACTTGTCGCGCATGGCCTTGACTTCATCGCGGGACGGCATGCCGTCTGGCATGGCAGCATCGTCCTTGAGCACCCAGTAGCCGGTGGCGTGGTCATAGCGCACCATGCTCAGGAACGTGTCACGG
>JANNJX010000291.1:0-2307 GCA_031396005.1 Burkholderiales bacterium | reverse complement strand
GTGGAGCTCGCGCCCAACGACCCGTTCATCGCCGACAGCCTCGGCTGGGTCGAGTTCCGCCTGGGCAACAACACGCAGGCTCTGCTGCATCTGAGGCGCGCCTACGCCTCGCGGCCCGACACCGAGATCGCCGCGCACCTGGGCGAAGTGCTGTGGGCCAGCGGCCAGCGCGACGAAGCCCGCCGCGTCTGGCGTGAAGGCCGCACGCGTGATGCCGACAACGAGGTGCTGCGCGAAACGCTGGCGCGGTTGCAAGTGAAACTGTGAAACGCCGCGCGTTCGCCGCGGCGTTGGCCTTTGCGCTCGGCGGCTGCGCCAGCTTCGGACCGCAGCAACCACCGTCCGACCTCGCCGGGCGATTGGCTGTCCGCGTCGATGCTTCGACACAAACTCCCTCGCGCAGTTTCAGCGCCGACTTCGACCTGCGCGGCAACACCGATCGCGGCACGCTGCGCCTGACCGGCCCGCTCGGCGCAACGTTGGCCGAAGTGCGCTGGCTGCCCGGCCGCGCGGAGCTCGCTGACGCGCAAGGCACACGCGCCTACAACACGCTCGACGCGATGGCGCAGGACTTGTTCGGCGAAGCGCTGCCGCTGGTGGCGCTGATCGACTGGCTGCGTGGCCGTCCGTGGCCCGGCGCGCCGAGCGTGAAACGTGACGATGGCTTCGAGCAACTCGGCTGGCGCATCGGCCTGGCCGGCTTTGCAGACGGCCTGCTGCAGGCCACGCGCGAGCGCGCACCCGTCGTCAGCGTGCGGGCGCGACTCGAAAAGCCGGTATGACACTGGCCGCTGTCTATGATGTGCCGGCGCCGGCGAAGATCAACTGGTTCCTGCACGTCGTCGGCCGGCGCGCCGATGGCTTGCACCTGCTGCAATCGGTCTTCGTGCTGATCGACTGGGCCGATACGCTGCACTTCGAACGCCGTTCGGATGGCCAGTTGAGCCGCCACGATCTCGGCGCGGCGCAGCCCGCCGACGCCCAGACGCCCGCGGCCGCGCGCCGGTGGCAAACCGAGCGCGGCTGCACGCTCGGCGCCGACATCTCGATCGACAAACAGGTGCCGTGGGCAGCCGGACTCGGCGGTGGCAGCTCCGACGCGGCCAGCACGCTGCTGGCGCTGAACCGCCTGTGGGGCCTGCACTGGCCGCGCGAACGCTTGCTGCCGTTGGCGCAGCTCTTGGGCGCCGACGTGCCGTTTTTCATCGGTGGCCGCAACGCATTCGTCGAGGGCATCGGCGAGCGGCTGACGCCGATCGACGTGCCGCGGCAGTGGCTGGCGGTGGTCAAACCGGCCGCGGGCCTGTCCACAGCCGACGTTTTCGCGCACCCGGCGTTGGTCCGCGATACACCCTCGGCTATACTCGCGGGCTTTCTCGCAGAGGCAACGCATCCGGGTTTTTGGCAGCAGAGTTGGGGCCGAAACGACCTTCAATCGCCCGCCGAAGACCGCTGCCCCGAAGTGGCCGAGGCCGCCGAGTGGCTGCATCGCAAGTTCGGCAACAGCCGGATGAGCGGATCGGGCAGCGCGGTGTTTGCGAGGAGCGGCATGGACGGCCAACCCTTGGTGACATGGCCGCAGGAAGACCCGATTCCTGCGGGCTGGGTGGGCCGGATGTGCCGCAGCTTGGCGCAGCATCCCCTGGTGGACTGGGCTGGCTGAAAAGGTTTCGAGGGCACGGTGAGAGCCGGGTCCTGTGTAGGGGAGTCGCCAAGTTGGTCAAGGCATCGGATTTTGATTCCGACATGCGAGGGTTCGAGTCCTTCCTCCCCTGCCAAATCTCCTGACGCGCTTTTCCACTTTTTCGAGCCCAGGCCGTGCTGTTCAACACCGTCCTCTTCACCGGCAACGCCAATCGAGAGCTCGCGCAGGAGATTGCGTCGAGCCTGGGGGTCGAGTTGGGGCGCGCGAAGGTCGGACACTTCTCCGACGGTGAAGCCGACATCGAGATTTACCAGAACGTGCGCGCGCGCGATGTCTTCGTTGTCCAGTCCACCTGCGCGCCGACCAACGAGCATCTGATGGAGCTGCTGATCATGGTCGATGCATTGAAGCGCGCCAGCGCGCGCCGCATCACCGCCGTGATGCCGTACTTCGGTTACGCGCGCCAAGACCGCCGCTCGCGCAGCACGCGGGTTCCGATCAGCGCCAAGGTCGTCGCCAACCTGCTCGAAACCGTCGGCGTCGAGCGCCTGCTGTCGATGGACCTGCACGCCGACCAGATTCAGGGCTTCTTCGACATCCCGGTGGACAACATCTACGCCAGCCCGGTGCTGCTGGCGGACTTGAAGAGCAAGAACTACAAA
>JANNJX010000287.1:0-3255 GCA_031396005.1 Burkholderiales bacterium | reverse complement strand
CTTGGAAGGCATCCCTCCGGCGCCGCGTGGCCTGCCGCAGATCGAGGTGGCGTTCGACATCGACGCCAACGGCATCCTGCACGTGCATGCCAAGGACAAAGGCACCGGCAAGGAGAACAAGATCACGATCAAGGCCAACTCGGGTCTGTCCGAAGCCGAGATCGAGAAGATGGTCAAGGACGCCGAGGCCAATGCCGACGAGGATAAGAAGAAGCTCGAACTGGTGCAGGCGCGCAACCATGCCGATGCGATGGTGCACAGCGTGAAGAAGACGCTGGCCGAGCACGGCAAGGAATTGGGCGACGAAGAGAAGACGAAGATCGAAGCGGCGATGAAGGAAGTCGAGGAAGCGATGAAGGGCGAGGACAAGGACGCCATCACCGCCAAGACCGATTCGATGATGGCCGCGAGCCACAAGCTGTCGGAGAAGATGTATGCCGACGTGCAGAAGGCGGCCGCCGCGCAAGGCAACGCCGAAGCGGCACGGCCGGCGAACGATGCTTCGGAAGCGCGCGCCGGCAAGCCGATGGACGACGACAACGTGGTCGATGCAGAGATCAAAGAAGTCAAGAAAGGATAAATCGGACGGGCAACGCCTGCCGTTTTATCTCGCCGCGATGGAGCAGACGGGCCTCGCCCGCTGCTCATCGCGGCGTTTTTGCTGGCTGTTGGGGGAACGCTGAACATGGCGAAGCGCGATTACTACGACATCCTGGGGTTGCCCAAGAACGCGACCGAGGACGACATCAAGAAGGCTTATCGCAAGCTGGCGATGAAGCACCACCCGGACCGCAACCAGGGTGACGGTGCGAAGGCTTCTGAAGAAAAATTCAAGGAGGCCAAGGAGGCCTACGAGATCTTGTCGGAGCCGCCCAAGCGTGCAGCCTACGACCAGTTCGGCCACCAGGGTGTGGACCCGAGCATGGGCGGCTTTCGCGGCGGTCCGGGTCAGGAAGGCTTCGGCGGATTTGCCGAGGCCTTCGGCGACATCTTCGGCGACATCTTCGGCGGTGCCGCCGGCGCGGCCGGCGCGGCCGGTGGCCGCCGCGGGGCTAACGGGCAACAGGTCTATCGCGGCGCCGATCTGTCGTACGCGCTCGAGATCACGCTCGAGGAAGCGGCGCTCGGCAAGGACACGCAGATCCGCATCCCGAGCTGGGACAACTGCGAAACGTGCAAGGGCACGGGCGCCAAGGCGGGCACCTCCGCGAAGACGTGCCCGCAATGCAACGGCTCGGGCGCGGTGCATCTACGGCAAGGCTTCTTTTCGATCCAGCAGACCTGCCCGCAATGCCGCGGCGCCGGCAAGATCATCCCCGACCCTTGCGCCACCTGCGCCGGCGCCGGCAAGGTGAAGAAGCAGAAGACGCTGGAAGTCAAGATTCCGGCGGGCATCAACGAAGGCATGCGCATCCGCTCGGCCGGCAACGGCGAGCCGGGCAGCAACGGCGGGCCGGCGGGCGACCTCTACATCGAGATCCGCGTCAAGCAGCACGACATGTTCGAGCGCGACGGCGACGATCTGCATTGCACCGTGCCGGTGGGGCTGACGACCGCGGCATTGGGCGGCTCGATCGAAGTGCCGACGTTGGCCGGCAAGGTCGAGATCGAGCTGCCGGAGAGCACGCAGCATGGCAAGACTTTCCGCCTGAAGGGCAAGGGCGTGAAGGGCCTTCGCTCGAGCTATCCGGGTGATCTGTACTGCCACGTCGTCGTCGAGACGCCGGTCAAGCTGACCGAGCATCAGAAGAAGTTGCTGAAGGAGCTCGACGAGTCACTGCGCAAAGGCGGCAACAAGCACTCCCCTGACGACAAGAGCTGGGCCGATCGGGTGAAGGACATGTTCAAGTAGTTCACGCTGCGATCGCGCGCGGCCCGAGGGCGGTGCGGCGCCGTCGCTCATGCTGGGGTGCCAGAAATCGCGCCGCCACCGCACCGCCTCGGGCCTGGGTGACGCTATGGTCGTCGTGACCAGCAACTTCGATTCAGAACAGGCTGGCTTGCGCGCTCGGCGTCGGTGACGCGCGTCGGAACTTCGACAGGTCGAGCGGCAAGCGCTCGGTGCGCAAGCCCAGACGCTGTGTCGCCTTCTTGAAACGCTGCGCCAGCATTTGCGCCCAGACGCCCTGCCCCGTCATGCGCGTCTGAAAACGCGGGTCGTTGTCACGACCGCCTCGCATCTCGTGTACGCGTGCCATCACGCGTGCCGCGCGCTCTGGAAAGTGGGTGTCGAGCCATTGCTGGAAAAGCGGGCTGACTTCCCATGGCAGGCGCAGCACGGTTGCAAATGCTGATGTGGCGCCAGCTTCATGCGCGCGACCGAGCACACGTTCGAGTTCGGGCTCGTTGATGAAGGGAATCGTCGGCGAGACACTGACCCCGACGGGGATGCCGGCGCGCGCCAGGGTTTCGATCGTCTTGATGCGCCGCTCGGGTGACGCCGCACGAGGCTCCATGATGCGGGCGAGTGCGCTGTCGAGCGTCGGCACCGAGACGTACACCGCAGCGAGGTTGTCGGCCGCCAGCGGCGCCAGCAGATCGATGTCGCGCTCGACGCCTGACGACTTGGTGATGATCGAAAACGCATGCCGGAACTCGAGCAGCACTTCGATCAGTCCGCGCGTGATGCGCAGCCGTCGCTCCGCCGGCTGGTACGCGTCGGTGGCCGAGCCGATGTTCAGCGGCAGCGGCTCGTAGCCTTTGGCAGACAGCGTTGCCTGCAAGCACTCGACGGCATTGACCTTCGCAATGATCTTGGTCTCGAAGTCCAGGCCCGGCGAGAGGTTGAGGTAGCTGTGTGTCGGCCGCGCAAAACAGTACACGCAGCCGTGCTCGCAACCGCGGTACGGATTGATCGAAAGGTCGAACGCAATGTCCGGCGAATCGTTGCCCGAAAGGATCGACTTGACGGTCTGTTCGATGATCTGCGTGCCGGGCGCAGACTGCTCTTCCTGCGCGGCTTGTTCGAGCGTGCCCCAGCCGTCGTCGAACGACTCATGGTGCTCGCTGGTGAAGCGGTGCTCGATGGCCCATGCTGTGCCTCGGCCCTTGATGGCGGCTCGAGGCATGAAGACGAGAGTGGCGGCAGGGGCTGCGGTCTGCATACTGTAAATATATAAGGGGTATCCTCTTAGCTCCAGCAATGCCGAAAATACTGGATGGATATCCAGTATATCGCAACGCCCGAAGCGGGTAAAGACTACCCACGCAACTGGAACGATTTCCTCGATTGGTTCGGCAGCGAGGAGGCGTGCC
>JANNJX010000130.1:0-4564 GCA_031396005.1 Burkholderiales bacterium | reverse complement strand
GGCTGGTCGAGCGCGGCGATGATCTTGCCGATGCGCGACAGGTTGTCGGCGTAGTCGGTGATGATGAGAGAGTTGTTGCCCGGGTTGGCGTTGATCGTGTTGTTCGGGCTGATCAGTGGCCGCAGCACGGCGACGAGGTTGTTCGGGTTCTCGTGGTTCAGGCGGAAGATCTGCGTCAGGATCTGGTCGCCGCGGCGGCCCGAATTGCCGATCGACACCGTGCCGGCCTGCAACTTCGCGTCTGCCTCGGGCACGACTTTGAGCAAGCCGCCGTTTTCGACCACGGTGAAACCGAGGCCGCGCAGCGCCGACAGGTAGTTGAGGTAGGCCTCGTTGACCGTCAGGGGCGTCTCGCTGTAGACCGTGATCGCGCCCTTGACGCGCGGATCGACGACGAACTGGCGGTTCATCATCGCGCCGATGGCTCGCGTCACGGCTTCGATGTCCTGGTTGACGAAGTTCATCGTCACCCGCGCCGCGCCCGCGCGCTGTGCCGCCGGTTTCTTGGCCGGCGCCGGCGGGGTCGCCGGCGCCGCAGCCTGCGCGAACAGCGTGCCCGGTGTCGTCACGCCGACGGCGGTGGCAAGGAAGGCGGCGCCCAGTCGTTGCAGGTGGGGAGCAAGGGTTATTCGCTTCATGGTCATCCGATCGAGATCACAGAGCTCGCGCCCTGACGCTTGCCGATGATGTTCAGCAGGTTGTTCAATGCCGATTCGCTGCCGGGCTCGGCCGTGGCTTCACCGCGAAAGCGTAGTCCGCTGCCGGTCCACTGGCCGCCGCCGGTCAGTCTGAGCGCGCCGTCCACCGTGATCAATTTCACTGTCGCCGCGTCGCCGCTGGCGGCGTCGCCGGAAAGGGTCAGGCGGTAGCTGCCGAGCTCGTTCAGCGTCGACACGCGCGACGAGGCATGGGCGATGTCGAGCGAGGCGTCGCCGGAAAAGCGCACGCGGCCCTGCACCGACTCCACCGTCAGGCCGGACGAGGTCAGGCGCATCGTGCCGCCCATCTGCATCGTGTTCCACGGCGTGCCAAGCCCGGCCAGCAGCCCCGCCGGCCACTGGCCGATGGTGGTGCTTTCCTGCGGCAGCACGTTGACCGCGACGCGCCCCCAGCCCGGTGTAATGCGCGCCCGCACCTCGCCGCGCAGGCAGCAGGCCTGGCGCAAGCGCAGCTCGGGCGTGAGGCCGGCAAAGCCCAGACGCCACTGCAGGCGGTCGGGCAGCGCGGCGGCGTCGCGGCTGCCGGCGCCGCCGGTCAGCACCGGCAGTGCGCTGCCGTTCCAGACCGTGCCGCGGGCGTCGGTCAGCAGCAAACGCCCTGCCGTGGCGGCCTCGACGCGCGAGGCCAGCCAGCCGGCCGGCACGAAGGCGACCAAGCCGATCAGCGCGCCGATCACCGCCCCCATGCCGGCCCAGCGGTGCGCCGAGGTGCGCACGCGCTGCCAGGCGAGCTCGGCCAGCGTGGTTTCGGCGAAGCCGGTGCGGGCGAAGCGGCCCGGGCTGCGGCCGAACCAGCCTTTGATGCGGCCCCACATCATGTGAGCCCCTCGGCTGCGGCGTGCCGCGGCCGATCCCCGCGGCCCGTTAGGGGCCACTTCGTGGCGCGGGGGACGTTCGCGTGCTTGAGGCGGCCCGGCGCTGCGCTCACGAACCGCTCCCCGTGCCCGGCATCTGCACGATGACGGTGCCGCTGTAGCCCTGCGGGCCGCGCGTCAGGTTGGCTTCGATCGGCCGCGTGCGCGCGGCCGATCGCGTTTCGGCCAGCCAGTCGCGGACCTGGGTGCCGGTGGCATTGGTGAAATTGACGGTGGCGCGGTCGCCGCCGAGCGTCAGCCGGCCGGCGCTGCCGAGGGCGTCGGTGGCGGTCTTCAACGCCGCCTGCGCCTGCAGGCCACCCACGGGCGGCAGCGCGCGCAACGTTGTCGCTTCGCCGGCCAAGCGCTGCATCTGCTGCAGTTGCGCGTCGAGCTGGTCGATTTTGGCGGGTGCCGTGCGGTAGCTGGTCCAGGCCGGCGCGATGCCGATGAACCACAGCAGCACCAGGCCGATCGCCCAGGCCAGCCAGCCGGCGATGCGCTGCTCGCGCGGCGTCATCGCCTGCCAGCGCTGGCGCAGCGGCGCCGTCAGGTTGCCCAAGCGAGACGCCGTCTTGGGCCGAGGCAGGGTGGCGGTGTCCATCACGAGCGGCCTGTCGATGCGGCCGGGCGGGCGAGGGTCAGCGCGCTGCCTTCCTGGGCCACGGTCCAGCCGCCGCCGGCGAGCTGGCTGCGGAACTCGGCGATCTGCTGCTCGCTCCAGCCGACGGCGGCGAACATCAGCCGGCCGTTGTCGAACTTGAGCGTCTGCAGCGGCGCCTGGCCGGCGGGCCAGGCCGCAGCGGCGGCGCCGAGCAGGGTTTCGAGGTCGCCGTCGCCGGTCTTGCCGGCAGCGGCGCGCAGCAGGTCGGTTTCGCGCTGCATCTGGATCGGCGCGTCCTGCACCGCGCGCACCTGCGGGTGCGCCGTGCGCAGGATCGACACCAGCGCGGCGCGCTTGGCGGTGATCTGCCGCTCCTGGTGCCACGACCACAGGTTCAGGCCGACCACCTGCAGCGCCAGCAGCGCGGCCAGCCCCCAGCGCACCGGCCGCCAGCCGGCGCTGCGAAAGCGCCGCAGCGCGTCGCGCAGGGCCACCGTGCCGCGGTGCTTGGGCGCGATGTCGAACTGCAGCAGGTTCCACAGCGAGCGCATCGAGCGCAGCAGGCGCTGCTCGTCGGAGAGCACGCTGACGCTGCCGCCCAACCAGCGCTCGGCCGGTGCCGCCACCGCCGGATGCGCCGACCAGCGCGCCGGCTGCGCCGTCCACTGGGGCAGCATCTGCTTGGCCAGCACGCCGTTGACGCCCATGCAGATCACGCCCTTGGCATCGGCCCAGGTGAGTTGCATCGGCGCGCCGGCGTCGTCGCCGAAGGCGGCGCTGAAGTGACCGAGCGGCATCTCGTCGGGCCACGACATCGGCACCGCGCGCTCGACCGAGACGCCGGCCTTGTCGAGTGCGATCAGCTCGCCCTTGAGCCAAGCCTTGTCGATCACGCCGACCCAGCCGGTCTGGCCGCCGGCAAGGCCGGGCGCGAGCGAGAAATGCAGGCCGTCGGCGTCGTCGAGCAGTTGTTCTTCGAGCACGCCGGCGATGGCGGCGCGCAGCCGCCCGCTCGGCGCCTTGGGAATGGCGATGCGGTGCCAACTGACGTCGGTGTCTGCGAGGACGACGATCGCGCTGTCGGCCTTGGGCAGCAGCGCCGCCTTGGCGCGGCCCTGGCGGGTGATGTTCAGGCCGTCCGGCGACAGCACGTACAGCAGCTCGGCCGCGCCTTCGCGCAACGGCGGGGCGGCGTCGGCGCCGCTGGCCAGGCGGGGCCGCGACGGAAGCAGGATGACGAGCGTGGACATGTCTTGTTTCAGGCTGGCGTGCAGGCACTGTCGCGCTTCAGCCGAGCGACAGCAACACGTAACAGAGCGGGGAGTGTAGTGGCGGGTCGAGCCGCGCTTGCAACAAGGAATCGTTGGTTGGCGCGGCGGCGCGCTACCCCGGCGCGCGGATGCGCTGGCATCAGATGCCTTCGCGCAGGTTCACCCGCTCGCGCGACCTGACGATGATGTTCAGGTCGACCCGCTGCACCAGCGAGCGCTCTTCGAGCACGCGCTCCTCGAGCCGCAGCCGGCCCTGGATGATGAAGAAGCTGGTCGATACGGCCAGCACTTCGGTGATCGGCCGCGCCTGGACGACCGGGAAGTAGCCGAGCGCGGTCGGTGAGCCGAGGTCCTTGATCGGCGTGCGCTGGCGCTCCTGCACCAGGCGCTGCGCGTTGCCGAGCGACATGCCCTCGACGGCAGCGGCGATGACCTCGGCCGGCGCGGTGTTGACGTTGACCTTGGCCTGCAGATCGGGCAGCACGTCGACCCAGGGCTCGATGCGCTTGATCGTCTCGGCATCGATGCCCAGCCAGACCAGTTGCGACAGGCGCTGCGGCGCGATCGCGGCGACGCTGCTGGTGCTGGCGGCGCCGGGCCAGGCCTTGGCCAGCGCGCCGGCGATGCGGTCGGCGCAGTCGCCAGTGGCCCCGCCCTGATCGCACAGCCGCTGCAGCACCTTCAGCTCCCTCTGGTCGGGTTTGCCTTCGGCATCGATCAGGCGGCGCAGGTTCCAGCGCGATTGCGCATCGGTGATCGAGCCGGAGAGAAAGGCGTCGAGCGAGTCGTTCTCGGCGACGCTGTTGTTGTCGCGGTCTGCCGCCAGGAACGACGACAGCCGTGCTTCGGCCAGCGGCACCGCCCACGGCTCGCCGAGGTGGTCGAGGCCTGCGTTGCGGCCGTCCTCGCGCAGGATCAGGCGCGCCCAGTCGAGCGCGCCCATCAGGATCCACGCTGCCTGGCTGCGGCCACGCTCGGCCGCCTCGACCTGGATGGCGCGCCACTGCTGCCAGACCATGCCGGCGGCCAACGTCGTCACCAGCGTCATGATCAGCATGGCCAGCAGCAGCGCGGCGCCGCGCTGGGCACGGGCGGTTGGAGCGCGTTTCATCATGA
>JANNJX010000225.1:0-1902 GCA_031396005.1 Burkholderiales bacterium | reverse complement strand
GGCCACGGCAGTTCATGCGCCGCGGCTGACCGATACACTTTAGCGTTGTGACCTCACTCCTCTTCGAACGCCCGACGCCGCTCGATTACTTCGCAGCGCTGGTCGCCGACGACCAGCAGTTTTCGCAGCTCGAAGCCGCGGTCGCTGTGGCGCATGCCGTCGAGCCGGAGCTCGATGTTCAAGGTGTCTTGTCAGCCATCGACGCATTGGCCGCGAAGCTGAACAACCGCATCGCTGCCGACACCGCGCCGCTGCAGCGTCTGCGCTTGCTGAACCGCTATTTTTTCCAGGAGCTCGGCTTCGCCGGCAACGTCAACGACTACTACGCGCCGGAGAACAGCTACCTGCACCGGGTGCTGGCGTCGCGTCGCGGCATCCCGATCACGCTGGCGCTGATCTACATCGAGATCGCACAGCAGATCGGCCTCGAAGCACGCGGCGTCTCGTTCCCTGGCCACTTCCTGATCAAGCTGAAGATGCCGCAGGGCGAGGTCGTGATCGATCCGTTCAACGGCCGCTCGATGTCGCGTGACGATCTCGAAGAACGCATCGAGCCGTACCGGCGCCGCCACGGCCTGGTCGGCGACGCCGAGGTGCCGCTCGGCCTGTTCCTGCAAACGGCAACGCCGCGCGCCGTCATGGCGCGCATGCTGCGCAACCTGAAGGAAATCCATCGCGGCGCCGAAGAGTGGCCGGCATTGCTCGCGGTGATGCAGCGTCTGGTGATCCTGCTGCCCGACGATTGGGACGAGCGCCGTGACCGCGGGCTGGTGCGCGCCGAACTTGGCGACGACGACGGCGCGGTGCAAGACCTCGCGGCCTATGTCGAGCACAGCCCCGGCGCCGACGACGTGCGTGCGATCAACGAGCGCATCGGCGAGCTGCGCGCCGCGGGCCGGCCGCAGCTGCATTGAGACGCTGCCAACGCGCATGTCGTTGATCCCGTCCCAACGCCGCAGCTTGATCTGGTTCGCCGCCGCTGCGCTCGCGGCGCTGCTGCTGTGGCTGCTCGGCCCGGTGCTGACGCCGTTCATCGTTGCTGCGGTGCTGGCTTACGCATTGCACCCTGCGGTCGAAGCGCTGGCCGCGCGCCGCGTACCGCGCGTGTTGGCGGTGGTGCTGGTTGAAATGCTGGCGATCGTCGCGCTGCTGGCGCTGGTGCTGCTGGTCATCCCGGTGATCGCAAAACAACTGCCGCTGCTGCGCGACCAGATCCCGCTGCTGGCCGAACGCGCCAACACGACGCTGACGCCATGGCTGGCGCAGTTCGGCATCAACGTCGCGCTCGACGCCGCCAGCATCAAGGCCTTCGTGCTGAAGACCCTCGATGCCAACCTCGAAGACTGGATGGCGACGGTGCTCAGCTCGGCGCGCATCGGCGGCAGCATGCTGCTGGCGCTTGTCGGCAATGCCTTCCTGATGCCGGTCGTCCTGTTCTACCTGCTGATCGATTGGCCCCACCTCGTGCTGCGTGCGCAGGCGATGATCCCGCCGCGTCTGCGCGAGGGCGTGCTCGGCTTCTTCGACGAATGCGACAGCGTGCTCGGCCAGTACCTGCGCGGCCAGTTGATGGTGATGGCGGTGCTGGCGGTGTACTTCAGCGTCGCGCTGGCGATCGCAGGCTTCGACCTGGCGCTGCCGGTGGGCGTGTTTACCGGCCTGGCCTTCTTCATCCCCTACCTCGGTTTCGGCCTCGGGCTGGCGCTGGCGCTGCTCGCCGGCGCCCTGCAGTTCGGTGGCTGGTACGGCGTGATCGCGGTGGCGGTGATCTACGGCGTCGGGCAAGTGGGCGAGAGTCTGGTGCTGACGCCGCGGCTGGTCGGTGAGCGCATCGGCCTGAACCCGCTGGCCGTGATCTTCGCGCTGCTCGCCTTCGGCCATCTGTTCGGCTTCGTCGGTGTG
>JANNJX010000179.1:0-3785 GCA_031396005.1 Burkholderiales bacterium | reverse complement strand
CCTGGTACTGCGGCATGCGATCGGGCAGGTCGCGGTAGACGCCGCCCGGGCGGAAATAGGCCGCGTGCATGCGCGCGCCGCTGACCGCCTCGTACATGTCGAAGATGTCCTCATCTACTGCTTTCGCGAGCGCGAGGACATCTTCGACATGTACGAGGCGGTGTCCGGCGCGCGCATGCACGCGGCGTACTTCCGCCCTGGCGGCGTCTATCGCGACCTGCCGGCGCAGATGCCGCAGTACAAGGTCTCGCGCATCAAGAACCAGAAGGCGATCGATGCGATGAACGACAACCGCCAGGGCTCGCTGCTCGATTTCATCGAAGATTTCTGCGACCGCTTCCCGGCCAACGTCGACGAATACGAAACCCTGCTCACCGACAACCGCATCTGGAAGCAGCGCACCGTGGGCATCGGCGTCGTCACGCCGGAGCGCGCACTCAACCTCGGCTTCACCGGGCCGATGCTGCGCGGCTCGGGTATCGCGTGGGACCTGCGCAAGACGCAGCCGTACGACGTCTACGAGCACATGGACTTCGACATCCCGGTCGGCGTCAACGGCGACACCTATGACCGCTACCTGGTGCGGATCGAAGAGATGCGGCAGGCCAATCGCATCGTCAAGCAATGCATCGCCTGGCTGCGCGCGAACGCCGGCCCGGTGATCACGAGCAACCACAAGGTGGCGCCGCCATCGCGGGTGGAGATGAAGTCGAGCATGGAAGAGCTGATCCACCACTTCAAGCTCTTCACCGAAGGCTTTCATGTGCCCGAGGGCGAGGCCTATGCGGCGGTCGAGCATCCGAAGGGCGAGTTCGGCATCTACCTGTCGAGCGACGGCGCGAACAAGCCGTACCGTTTGAAGATCCGCCCGCCCGGCTTCTCGCATCTGGCGGCGCTCGACGAAATGGCGCGCGGCCACATGATCGCGGATGCGGTGGCGATCATCGGCACGATGGATATCGTGTTCGGGGAGATCGACCGGTGAAGTTGAGCGCTGAGACCATCACGCGCTTCGACCGCGAAGTCGCGAAGTACCCGGCCGATCAGAAGCAGTCGGCCGTGATGGCCTGTCTGTCGATCGTGCAGCACGAGCACGGCCATGTGTCGCAGGAGGCCGAAGCGGCCATCGCCGCGCACCTCGGCATGGCGCCGATCGCGGTGCACGAGGTGACAACCTTCTACAACATGTACAACCAGCAGCCGGTCGGGCAGTTCAAGCTGAACGTCTGCACCAACCTGCCGTGCGCGCTGCGCAACGGCGAGGGCGCGCTGGCGCACCTGTGCACGAAGCTCGGTGTCGGGCCGTATGGCACGACGGCCGACGGCGTCTTCACCGTGCAGCCCAGCGAGTGCCTCGGCGCGTGCGCCGACGCGCCGGTGATGCTGGTCAACGACCGCGAGATGCTGAGCTTCATGGACGAGAAGCGGCTCGACGATCTGGTAGACACCTTGAAGGCGCATGCGAAATGAAAGCTGCTGTCGATCTTTCGCGATTCAAAGCCACCGGCCGCGAGACCTGCTTTCACGGCCGTCACATCGATGCGCAGATTTACGCTGGCCTCGATGGCAACAACTGGCGCCTAGCCGACTACGAGAAGCGTGGCGGCTACACGGCGCTGAAGAAAATCCTCGGCAAGGGTTCAGGTGACGCGATGACCCCCGACCAGGTCGTCGCAGAACTCAAGACCAGCGCGCTTCGCGGCCGCGGCGGCGCGGGCTTTCCGACCGGCCTGAAGTGGAGCTTCATGCCGCGCGCCTTTCCCGGGGCGAAGTACCTCGTCTGCAACTCCGACGAGGGTGAGCCCGGCACCTGCAAGGATCGCGACCTGCTGGCGTTCAACCCGCACATGGTGATCGAAGGCATGGCGATCGCCGCCTACGCGATGGGCGTGAAGACGGGCTACAACTACATCCACGGCGAGATCTTCGAAATCTATCAACGCTTCGAAGAAGCGCTCGACGAAGCGCGCGCCGCGGGATTCCTCGGAGACAAGATCGCGGGCAGCGAGTTCAACTTCCAACTGCATGCCTTCCACGGCTTCGGCGCCTACATCTGCGGCGAAGAAACGGCGTTGCTCGAATCGCTCGAAGGCAAGAAGGGCCAGCCGCGCTTCAAGCCGCCGTTCCCGGCGAGCTTCGGCCTGTACGGCAAGCCGACGACGATCAACAACACCGAGACGTTCGCCGCGGTGCCGTGGATCATCAACAACGGCGGCGGCGCGTACCTCGAAGTCGGCAAGCCGAACAACGGCGGCACGAAGATTTTCTCCATCGTCGGAGACGTGGAACGCCCCGGCAACTACGAGATTCCGCTCGGCACGCCGTTCGCGAAGCTGCTCGAACTCGCCGGCGGCGTCGGCGGCGGCCTTGTGTTGAAGGCGGTGATCCCCGGCGGCTCGTCGGCGCCGGTGCTGCCGGCCAAGACGATGATGGACATCACGATGGACTACGACGCCATTGCCAAAGCGGGCTCAATGCTCGGCTCCGGCGCGGTGATCGTGATGGACCAGCGTCGCTGCATGGTCAAGAGCCTGCTGCGCCTGTCGTACTTCTACCAGCATGAGAGCTGTGGCCAGTGCACGCCGTGCCGCGAAGGCACGGGCTGGCTGTGGCGCATGGTCAACCGCATCGAACATGGTCAGGGCAAGATCGAAGACCTGACCCTCCTCGATTCGGTCGCAGACAACATCAAGGGCCGCACGATCTGCGCGCTCGGCGACGCCGCGGCGATGCCGGTGCAAGGCATGCTGAAGCATTTCCGCGACGAGTTCGTGCATCACATCGAACACAAGACCTGCGCCGTGGCGCAGTACGTGTAGCCATGGCCGAGATCAGTTTAGACGGCAAACAGGTCACCATCGCCGACGGCAGCATGGTGATGCACGCCGCCGACGCGGCGGGCGTCTACATCCCGCACTTCTGCTATCACAAGAAGCTCAGCATCGCGGCCAATTGCCGCATGTGCCTGGTCGAGATCGAGAAGGCGCCCAAGCCGATGCCGGCCTGCGCCACGCCGGTCACCAACGGCATGATCGTGCGCACGAAGAGCGACAAAGCCGTCAAGGCGCAGCAGTCGGTGATGGAGTTCCTGCTCATCAACCACCCGCTCGACTGCCCGATTTGCGATCAGGGCGGCGAGTGCCAGTTGCAGGACCTCGCAGTCGGCTACGGCGCGAGTTCCAGCCGCTACGAAGAAGAAAAGCGCGTCGTCTTCCCCAAGGACGTGGGTCCGCTGATCTCGATGCAGGAGATGACGCGCTGCATCCATTGCACACGCTGCGTGCGCTTCGGCCAGGAAGTGGCGGGCGTGATGGAGCTCGGCATGATCCACCGCGGCGAGCACAGCGAGATCACCACCGTGCACGGCGGCACGATCGACAGCGAGCTCTCGGGCAACATGATCGACATCTGCCCGGTCGGCGCGTTGACGAGCAAACCGTTCCGCTACAGCGCGCGCACCTGGGAGCTCTCGCGGCGCAAGAGCGTGAGTCCGCACGACAGCACCGGCGCCAATCTGATCGTGCAGGTCAAGGCGAATCAGGTGATGCGCGTCGTGCCGCTCGAAAACGAAGACGTCAACGAGTGCTGGATCGCCGACCGCGACCGCTTCTCGTATGAAGCGCTGAACAGCGACCGCCGGCTGACGCAGCCGATGATCAAGCAGGGCGGCGCTTGGCAAGCGGTCGATTGGACGACGGCGCTCGCCTACATCGCCGATGGCTTGAAGCGCGTCATCGACGAGTTCGGCGCGCAAAGCGTCGGCGCGCTCGGCGCGCAGCACGCCA
>JANNJX010000157.1:0-6301 GCA_031396005.1 Burkholderiales bacterium | reverse complement strand
AGATCCGCAACTTCACCGCCACCGTGTTCCAGCCCGGCTTGTCGCCGCAGCAGGCTGATCTGGTGACCAGCCTGATCGAAGAAGAAGACTTCTGCGCCAGCCTGGGCGAAACGCTCTACCAGATTGCACGCCGCGCCGAGCGCCACCCGTTCGACGCCGAGGCGCTGAACAAGGTGGCGGTGAAGTTGCGGATCTCGCGGTTGAGCGAGTCGAGTGCGGCCTGGTGCTCGTGCACGCTCTTGAACTTCACGTCCTCGCCCTTGGCGGCGCGCAGCAGCAGCCGCGACGCGTCGAGATAGCGCTGCATCTCCTGCTGCGCCGTCGGCACGGCGGTGTGCAGCTTGCCGGCCAGCGCCGGCACGAGGTGGCGCGGCAGGGCGTAGTCTTCTTCGTCCTCCGCCACCTTGGCGCCGACGCGCGACAGCACGCGCTCGAAAACGCCGATGAACGGGAACAGCACCAGCGTGTTGAAGATGTTGAAGACGGTGGAGTAGATGCCCACGGCCACCGGCACCAGCGGGAAGGTTTCCTTGCCGTTGCTCATCACCGCCTGGCCGGGGTCGCCGCCGAAGAAGCCCATGATCCAGACCAGCAGATCCATCGAGACGTAGAACAGCGGCAGCATCATCGCCACGCCGATGAAGTTGAACGAGATGTGCGCATAGGCGGCGCGCTTGGCGTTCTTGGAAAGGTTGAGCGACGCCATCCACGAGGTGATCGTCGTGCCCAGATCGGCGCCGAGCGAAAACGCCACCGCGGTCTGCCAATCGAGCACGCCGGCCGCGCCCAGGCCCATGACGATGCCGATGGTGGCCGACGACGAATGGATCAGCGCCGTCATGAAGGCGCGTGGAGATGACAGCCATCACCTCCGGCATCGCGCGCAGTGGCTTCAAGCCGCCGGTCATCAGGTTCAGGCCGTAAAAGATGAGCGAGAAGCCCATCATCGCCAGTGCGATGTTCTTCGTCTTCTCGGTTTTGCCGAAGACATACACCAGCGAGAACGTGCCGGCCAGCACCAGGCCCAGCGAGCCGAGCGGCAGCGCGATCAGACCGTTGCCGAGCGTGGTGCCGATGTTGGCACCCATCATCACGCTGATGGCCGGCCGCAGCGCGATCACGCCGGCGTTGACCAAGCCGACGACCATCACCGTCAAGCCCTTGACCGGCGTGCCGGCGATCCTGGCCAGCAGCGCGCGCATGCGGTGCGCGGCCAGGTTGCCGATGCCGTTGGACATGAACTCCAACCCCAGCATGAACAGACCCAGGCCGCCGATGACGGGCACCAGGATCTCTTTGAACAGATCGACTTGTATGCGGTGCTTCATTGCGTGCAGTTGTACCCTGCGGGCCAATGACCGTAGCGGTGCTCGATGACGAGTTGGTGAAAGCAGCGGCTGTCATCGGCCCGTCATCAGCCGGGTTCAACGTGGCGGGCTCGACTTCAACGGTGCGCCCCATGAACCTGGATCCCAGCTCAGCCGAACAGCAACAGTTGATGCGCCGCCTGGCCGAAGACTGGCAGGACAACAACGACGAAGAGCTCGAACTCGAGTTCGAAGACCAACAGGTCGATGCGCTGTCGGGGGACGACACGGAGGAGCGCCGCGCGCAGCGCAAGGCCTACTTTCGCGAGCTGTTCCGCTTGCAGCGAGAACTGGTGCAGTTGCAGGACTGGGTCTTGCACAACCGGCAGCGCGTGGTCGTGTTGTTCGAAGGCCGCGACTCGGCCGGAAAGGGCGGCGTCATCAAGCGCATCACGCAGCGGCTGAACCCGCGCGTCTGCCGCGTGGTCGCGCTGCCGGCGCCGAACGACCGCGAGCGCACGCAGTGGTACTTTCAGCGCTACATCGCCAACCTGCCGGCCGCCGGCGAGATCGTGCTCTTCGACCGCAGTTGGTACAACCGCGCCGGCGTCGAGCGCGTGATGGGTTTCTGCAGCGAAGACGACGTCGAAGAGTTCTTCCGCTCGGTGCCGGAATTCGAGCGCATGCTCGTGCGCAGCGGCATCCGCCTCGTAAAATACTGGTTCTCGATCACCGACGAAGAGCAGCACACGCGCTTCCTCGGCCGCATTCATGACCCGCTCAAGCAGTGGAAGTTTTCGCCGATGGATCTGGAGAGCCGGCGCCGTTGGGAGGAGTACACCAAGGCCAAGGAGGTGATGCTGGAGCGTACGCACATCGCCGAGGCGCCATGGTGGGTGGTGCAGGCCGTGGACAAAAAGAAGGCGCGGCTGAACTGCATCGCCCACCTGCTGTCCTTGATGCCGTACGAAGCGGTGGAGAAACCGACGATCGAGCTGCCCGAGCGCGTGCGCCACGCCGACTACAGCCGCCGGCCAGTGCCGGCCGAGATGTTCGTGCCCGAGGTGTATTGAGCGGCCGGCTTGGCCGGCATGCGGGCTGTTGAGTTCGCCGACATGAAGCCTGCGTACGGCCAGAAGGTGAGTTCGGGCGGCGCATGTCGAGTGGCGGCAAATACCGCGTCGGTAACGGCCGAGTTAGCGCGCTGAATGTTCGCGACGAGAGCACGGTGAACGTTCGGGTGCGAGGCGCGTGCGTTGCTGGTCGGCCATAAGGAGCGGTCGCGCGCCGATGGATGAAGGTCAGCAACCTGTACCAATGCGGCAAGCGATCTCGCCGAACTGGTCGACAGCCCTCGACCCTCAGCAGCCTCCCAAACCGTTGATGTCCCAGGAAGTGGTGTAAGTCTTTTCGCTGCACGGCAAGGCGCGGAGGGCGTAGCCCGAAGCGGCTTGCCGCGCAGCGGCGGCGGCCGTCCCGATCGGGGTGGCCATCGTGAGCCCGGATAAGGTTGAGGTGCGACCCATCCACCTTGATCTGAAGGAACACCACGATGACCACCGCCACTATGGCACTTGCCGAACTCGCCGAGAAGGGAGCCGACGTCGACGTGCTGCGCCAGATGGTGCAGTTCATGGCCCAGCGCCTGATGGAACTCGACGCCGAAGGCCGCTGCGGCGTCGGCTACGACGAGAAGAGCGCCGAGCGAGTCAACAGCCGCAACGGTTACCGCGATCGAGTCTGGGACACGCGCGCCGGCAGCGTCGAGTTGAAGATCCCCAAGCTGCGCCAGGGCAGCTACTTCCCCGAGTTCCTGGAGCCCCGGCGCACGGCCGAGAAGGCGCTCACCGCCGTCATCCAGGAAGCCTACGTGCAGGGCATCTCCACCCGCTCGGTGGACGACCTGGTCAAGGCCCTAGGCATGAGCGGCGTGTCCAAGAGCCAGGTCAGCCGGCTGTGCGGCGAACTCGACGAACGCGTGGGCGCGTTCCTGAACCGCCAGGGCCAACAGGCTTGCGAGCAACGCACTGCGGCTGCAGCTTGCCAGACGAGCGGTGAGTCCAAGCGGGGCCATGGGATCGGTCGCACGTCGTGCTTGCACGGCAAGCTCAGTCGCGCCAGGGACGCAGTGTATTAAAGCCAATTGCAGCGCAGACACGGACGCGCTGGCCGCAAGGCCTTCATGGCCGAGCTCAGGGCAGACATCGAACAAGCCCTCACACGATGAAGCGCCCTCGTCGCTGCATCGCCACCACCGCAGGCGCCTGCACGTCGACCCAGGTCAGGAAGTCCACGGTCTTGAACTCGCGGTCCAGAGCCGGCGGCCCGCAGATCGCTGAACCCAATGCCAGGTACGCGGACAGCAGGCGTGGAATGCGCGGGGCAGGCGTTGCCACGGCCTCCAGCGGGCAGGCGAACTCTGGTCGCGGTCGCGTCTGCCACGCCGGCAGTGCCAGGTGGGGCAAAAGCTGCTGGTAGGCCGCAGCGCCCACGGCCGCGTCTTGGGTGGTGAACGAGCTGCAGCCGATGAGGTAGCGTGCGCCCTGGTCGCGCGCGTAGGTGCCGATGCCCTTCCACAGCAGGTTGAGAACCGCGAAATTGCGGTGGCGGGCGTGGATGCACGCACGCCCCAGTTCGACGATCTCACTGCGGGCGGCCTCGAAGGGCGAGAAGTCGAATTCGCGCTCGCTGTAATAGCCCAGCCCGTCGCGTGCGCGTTGCCCCGTCTGCAGGCGGTAGGTGCCGACGACGTTGCCGTCGGTCGTGTCCTCGACGATCAGGTGGTCGCAGATCTCGTCGAAGGGGTCGGCGTCCAGGCCAGTGTCGTACGAGTGAACCAAGCCTTCGTCGAGTTCGAGATTGAAGACTTCGAAGCGCAGCACCTGCGCGGCTCTGAGGTCGGCGCGGCTGGCTGCCAGGCGCGCCGAATAGGCCGGTGCTGGCTGCGAGTGCTGTGTGGTCAGTGGGGCGGAAGCGAGTTGCGTCATGGGCGGACCTGCAAGTTGGCGGGACGGGCTAGCACGGGCCGGGTAGGCACTTCGAGAGTCGCCAAATATTCGCCCTCGTTACAAGAATCGACGGGTGTAATCAAAGCGCGCGCCGTGCGACTATGGGCAGTGCTTGTGTCAGCGGTATGTCCCGACGCGCAGGCCGCCGGAGCCGATCGATGTCACAGACCGCGGAGCGAAGCAAGGCAGAGAAGGCGCGCGCTGCGCTGCCCGTGCTCTCCAACCGTGCAACCAGGCCACCGGGTGCGCCACTGTGGACGGCGTTGGGCGTGGCACTCGCCGCAGTGGGTTGTGCGCCGCCCGGGCCGACGGCCCCGCTGTCAGCCACGGAAGGCATGCGCAGTTCGATGGTCCTCGGCAAAGCGCTCGACACCAGGATCAGTTTTCTGCGCGCCGGCAATCCTGCCGGCCCTTGTGTGGTGCTGGTCCATGGCACGCCTGGCACGGCCACCGGTTGGGCCGACTACTTGAAGGCACCGCCAGCGGGCACCTATGTCGTCGCCCTGGATCGACCTGGGTTTGGTGCCAGCGCGCCAGTCGGCGCAGTGTCGAGCCTGGCAGCGCAGGCTGCAGCGGTCATTGCGCTCTTACCGACGGATCGGCGCCCGGTCGTGTTGTTGGGCCACTCACTGGGCGCGCCCATCGTCGCGTGGGCGGCTGCGCAGCTTGCGGCCGAACAGCCGGAGCGCTCCGTCGCTATCGTGATGCTGGCCGGGTCGCTGGACCCGGCGCAGGAGCGGGTCCACGCCATGCAGTACGTCGGTGCCTGGACGCCTGTGCAGTGGCTGCTGCCCCGGGTCATCCGCAACGCAAACGCCGAGTTGATGGCGCTGAAGCCCGAACTCGAAGCGCTGGGCAAGATCTTGCCCTCGGTCAAGGCTAAGGTCGTGATCGTGCCTGGCACTGCGGACGAGCTCGTCCCCGTGGCGAACGTGGCCTACATGCAAGAGCGCTTCAGCGGCGCGCGCTGCATCACCACCGTGCTGCTGGAGGGGCAGAACCACTTCCTGCCGTGGAACTCGGAAGGCGCCGTGCGGGACGCGCTGCGCGTTGCGCTGGAGCCGGCGTGTTGACCTCGTTCGGCGTCGAGCCTTCGGCCCTGCTGGCCTGGTTCCAGGCCGCGCTGGCCGGCATGGCAGCGCCCGCCGTCATCGCGCTGGTGCTGGCACTGACGACGCTGCTGCTCGAGGACCTGGCCATCGCCGCCGGCGTGGCATTGGCCACCCAGGGCGTGATCTCGTGGGAACTGTCGCTCGCGGCCGTGGGGGGCGGCATCGCATTGGGCGACCTGGGCCTTTACGCGATGGGCTTGGGCGCCACGCGCGTGCCCTGGTTGCGCAAGCGCTACGTGGGTGACCAGTCCACGTGGGCGCGGGAGCAGATCGTGCGCCGCCTGCCCAGCGCCGTGCTGCTGGCACGCGTGGTGCCGGGCCTGCGCCTGGCGACCTACACGGCCTGCGGCTTCGTCCGAGTGCCGATCGTGCCTTTCACGGCCTGGGTGATGTTGGCCGTGACGGCGTGGACCGTTGGCCTGTACGGGCTGAGTGCCGCCATCGGCCAGGCGCTGGCCAAGCACCTGGGCCTGCCCCCGCCATTGGCCGTGGCCATTCCTATCCTCGTGCTGGCCGCGGCAGTGCCGCTGGTACGGCATCTCCGAACACGTTTCACGACTGCACGCCCATGATCCCGATGCCCAGATCCGCAGCCCCGTTGTTCAACGACCCTCCCTTGGCCAAGACCGAATGCCCGACGAGAGATCCCGCCGCGCGGCCCCATCACGGCATGCCACGGCTGGATCAGAGCGGGCCTGCGTTGAGCTTCTTCGAGTTCTGGCCCATGTGGGCGTTCTATCCGCCCGTGATGCTGTACGCCGCCTGGCTGATGCTGCGCTACCGCGGCGTGTTGCTGCCGACGGTGGCCAACCCGTCGTTCCCGGGCGGTGGCTTCTATGGCGAAAGCAAGGCCGAGATCCTGGCGCTGGCCATG
>JANNJX010000124.1:0-2810 GCA_031396005.1 Burkholderiales bacterium | reverse complement strand
AGTTCGTCGGACTGGAAAACTACGAGTGGATCATCGGCGACAGCAAGTTCCAGACGGCGGTGTTCTTCACCATCTTCTATACGCTGATCGCCAGCATCATCAAATTCGCGCTGGGCCTGTACCTGGCCATCCTGTTGAATGAGAACCTGCCCTTCAAGGCCTTGATCCGCGCCTTTGTGCTGATCCCCTTCATCGTGCCGACGGTGCTCTCGGCGATCGCCTTCTGGTGGATTTTCGATCCGCAGTTCTCGGTCATCTCGTGGTCGCTGCGCAAGCTGGGCTGGATCAGCGGCAACATCGATTTCCTCGGCGATGTCTGGAACTCGCGCTTCTCGGTCATCTTCGCCAACGTCTGGCGTGGCGTGCCCTTCATCGCGATCTCGCTGCTCGCCGGTCTGCAGACGGTGCCGCCGTCGCTCTACGAAGCAGCGGTGCTCGACGGCGCAACGCGCTGGCAGATGTTCGTCAACATCACCTACCCGCTGCTGACGCCGATCATCGCGGTGGTGATGACGTTCTCGGTGCTCTTCACCTTCACCGACTTCCAGTTGATCAAGGTGCTGACCAACGGCGGGCCGGCGGGCGCGACCGAGTTGATGGCCACCATGTCCTACAACACCGCGATCCTCGGCGGGCGTATCGGCGAGGGCGCAGCCATCTCGACGGCGATGGTGCCTTTCCTGCTGGCCGCGATCATGGTTTCGTGGTTCGGCTTGCAACGGCGCAAGTGGCAGGCGGGGAGTGACAACAATGAGTGAAGCCCGCGTTGCGAAGGCCGCGGCTGCCGAGGCCGACCACAGCGAGGGCATGAGCTTCCTGTCGACGCTGCCGCAGCGCGTGGTGCGCGTCTACATCCCGCTGGCGCTGATCGTCTTCGTGCTGCTGTTCCCCTTCTACTGGATGACGATGACCGCCATCAAGCCGAAGGAGCATCTGCTCGACCTCGACGCGCACAACCCGTTCTACACGCTGACGCCGACCTTCGAGCACATCCGCGACCTGCTGTTCAAGACCGACTACCCGCAGTGGTTGTGGAACACGATGTTCATCGCCGTCTCGGCGACGATCCTGTCGCTGATCGCCAGCGTCTTCGCGGCCTATGCCATCACGCGCATTCGCTACAAGTACGCGAGCTGGGTCGGCGGTGGCATCTTCCTGGCGTACCTCGTGCCGCCGTCGATCCTGTTCATTCCGCTGTCGACCGTGGTCTTCCAGTACGGCCTGTTCGATACGCCGTTCGCGCTGATCCTGACCTACCCGACCATCCTGATCCCGTTCTCGACCTGGCTGTTGATGGGCTACTTCAAGACCATCCCGTACGAGCTCGAAGAGTGCGCGCTGATGGACGGCGCCAACCGTTGGCAGATCCTCGTCAAGATCGTGCTGCCGTTGGCCGTGCCGGGCCTGATCTCGGCGTCGATTTTCTGCCTGACGCTGTGCTGGAACGAATTCATCTATGCGCTGACGTTCATCAACTCGACCGAGAAGAAGACGGTGCCGGTGGCGATCCTGTCGGCGTTCACTGATGGCGACCAGTACCGCTGGGGCTCTCTGATGGCGGGCGCGCTGGTGGGCTCGCTGCCGCTGGTGATCCTGTATGCGTTTTTCGTCGAGCACTATGTGAGTGCGATGACGGGAGCGGTGAAGGAGTAGAGCGATGCGAGTCGGCTTCATCGGCCTGGGCGCGATGGGCGTGCCGATGGCGCTCAATCTTCTCAAGGCTGGGCATGCGGTGCGCGGCTTCGACGTGCGCGCGGGTGCAACCGATGCGCTGATCGCCGCAGGCGGCAGTGCTGCCACGAGCGCTGCGGATGCGCCCAAAGACGCTGACCTGCTGTGGCTGATGGTGGTCTCCGGCGAGCAGGCCGACGCGGTGTTGTTCGATGGCGGCGCCGCGGCCGCGATGCCGAAGGGCTCCACCGTCGGCCTCGGCTGCACGCAAGCGCCCGCGCACGCCGCGCGCACCGCCGAGCGCCTGGCCGCGATGGGCCTGGCCACGCTCGACGCGCCGGTGTCCGGCGGCACCAAGGGCGCCAACGCCGCGGCGCTGACGATCATGTGTTCGGGCGACGAAGCGGTGATGCAACGCGCGCGCCCCGTGCTCGACGCGATGGGCTCTCGCGTCTACGACTGCGGCCGCGCGCCGGGCATGGGCTCGACGGCGAAGATGATCAACCAGCTCTTGTGCGGCGTGCACATCGCCGCTGCCGCCGAGGCGATGCACATCGCTGAGCGCGCGGGGGTGTCCACCGCAACGATGCACGAGATCATCAGCGTGTCCGCCGGCAACTCATGGATGTGGGGCGACCGCGGGCCGCGCATGATGCAGAGCGATCCTGCCGTCACCAGCGCGGTCGATATCTTCGTCAAGGATCTGGGCATCGTGCTCGGCGAAGGGCGCGCGCTGAAGGCCGGGCTGCCGCTGTCGGCGGCGGCGATGCAGATGTTCCTTGCGGCGTCGGGCCTCGGCCACGGCGCGGCGGACGACAGCCAGGTGATCCGCGCGTACCGGGCGCTCAACGGCGCGGGGGCGAAGCGGTGAAGCGGCGCACGCAACCCACCATCGGCTTCATCGGCGTCGGCCTGATGGGCCATGGCATGGCGAAGAACCTCGTCACCAAGGGCTATCCGCTGGTCGTGCTCGGCCACCGCAACCGCGAGCCCGTCGAGCACTTGAAATCGCTCGGCGCAAAAGAAGCCAAGACGCCGCGCGAACTCGCGTCGTTGTGCGACATCGTCCACCTCTGCGTCACCGGCTCGCCGCAGGTCGAGATGAACCTGCGCGGGCCCGATGGCGTGATCGCCGGCGG
>JANNJX010000113.1:0-19321 GCA_031396005.1 Burkholderiales bacterium | reverse complement strand
GGCGTGCCGGCCGGGGGGTATATTGGGTACGGGGGATGTCCCGCGCTTCGCCCCCAATTGCCGCCTTGCGGCGATCGCTGGGCTCCCCCCTGCCCCCCTCCGAGCGGGGGGTTCTGGCCAGTTGAACGCCCTGGCCGCTGCGCGGCCCTCGCACGTGCGATGCCGAGGCTTACTTCATGAGCGCAGCGTACTGGCGCCGCGCGATGAACACGGGCTTGGCATCGGCTGCGAAGCCGTTGCCATTGCCCAAGGCCACTGCGGCACCGCGCACGGAGGCGGCACCCGACCCCTACGCCGACAGCGACGCCCCGCGCTGGCTCAAGCACCTCTGGCGCAACCTCGCAGCGCGCCACGTCTTTGTGCTGGCGCTCGTGCTCGTCTACCCCTTCGTCGCCACGCCGTTCTTCACCTTCCAGGTCGCGTCGCAATCGCTGGTGCTCGGCGTGATCGCGCTGTCGCTGACCTTCATGGCCGGCTACGGCGGCATCGTCTCGCTGGCGCAGATGACGGTGGCAGGCATCGCCGGCTACGCGCTGGCGGTGCTCGGCACCAGCAGCAGCGCGGAGATCAGCCTGGCTTGGCCGTGGTGGGTGGCGGTGCCGTTCGCGCTGCTGATCGCCGTCGTCTGCGCCACCTTCATCGGCTGGCTGTCGGTGCGCACGGAAGGCATCTACACGATCATGATCACGCTGGCCATCGGCGTGGCTTTCTACTACCTGGTGCTGCAGAACTACAGCGTCTTCAACGGCTTCCAGGGCCTGCGCGAGTTGAAACCGCCGACGGTGTTCGGCATCGACTGGCGCGCGCCGACGCCGTTCTACTTCCTCTGCCTGTTCTGGGCACTTGCGGCGTACTTCGTCGTCAAGCACATCGTTCGCGCACCGTTCGGCATCGCGCTGCAAGGCATTCGCGACAACCCACGCCGCATGGCCGCACTCGGCTACAACGTGGTTGCGCACCGCGTCGCCGCGTATGCGCTGTCGGGCCTCATCGCCGCGGTCGGCGGCATCCTTCTCGCCTGGTACAACGCGCTGATGACGCCCGGCTCGGTGGGCACCGGCTGGCTCATCAACATCCTCGTCATCGCCGTGCTCGGCGGCATGAAGCACCCGATCGGCGCCTTTCTCGGCGCGCTCGTGTTCGTGCTGCTGCAGACCTTCGCCATCGACGTCATCGACCGCGAGCGCTTCAACCTCGTCATCGGTGTCGTCTTCCTCGCCATCGTCTTGTTTTCCCCCGACGGCCTGCTCGGACTGTGGGCGAAGCTTCGCTCGCGCTTCGGTCCGAAGCAGAGCCTTTCTTCAAACCAAAGGAGACCGAAGTGAAAGTGAGCAAACGGATCTGGGTGCGTTCGCTGTTGGGCGCTGCGGCGGCCACGGCGCTGGTGGGTGCGGCCTGGGCGCAGGGCCAGCCGGTGAAGATCGGCCTGCTGGCCACGCTTGAAGGCCCGTTTGCGGCCGGCGGCGCCGACGGCATGCGCGGCGCCGAGCTCGCGGTCAAGCAGCGCGGCGGCGTGGTCGCCGGGCGCAAGATCGAAATCATCAAGGCGTCGTCGGATGCCAAGCCCGACGTCGCCGTGAATGCCACGCGCAAGCTGGTCGAGCAGGACAAGGTCGAGATCATGGTCGGCCCGCTGTCCGGCGGCGAAGGCATCGCCGTCAAGGACTACTCGAAGACGCAGCCGCAGGTGACGTTCATCAACGGCGGCTCGGGCGCGCAGGCGACGACGCTGGTCAACCCAAGCCCGAACTTCTTTCGCTTCAACACCGAAGGCGGGCAGTGGATGGTGGGCCTGGGCAAGGCCGCGATGGACAAGGGCTACAAGCGCGTCATGGTGATCGCCGAGGACTACGCGTTCCCGTACTCGCAGGTGCAGGGCTTCATGAGCGAATACTGCCGCCTCGGCGGCAAGGTGCCGGAGAAAGCGTGGGTGCCGCTCGGCGGCAAAGACTACTCATCGGTGATCGCCAAGATCCCGAAGGACGTCGATGCGCTGCTGGTGGTGCTCGGCGGCGCCGATGCAGTGAACTTCCTCACGCAGTACGAAAACGCCGGCGGCGACAAGCCGATGCTCGGCGGCTCGATCACCGTCAGCCAGGACGTGCTGAACTACAAGGGCAAACGGCGCGACTCGCTGGTCGGCACCTTGTCGGCCGGCCCGCTGGCCGACGCGTTCGACGGCGCCGACTGGAAGGCCTTCGTGGCCGACTACCAGAAGACCTACCCGGTCGCGTCCGGCGGCTTCCCGAGCCCGAGCCTGTTCGCCTACGTCTACTACGTCAACATGAAGGCCGCGCTCGACGGGCTCGATGCCGTCAAGGGCGATCTGTCCGGCAACCAGGCCAAGTACCGCGAAGCGCTGTCGAAGATGGTGCTGAAGACGCCCAACGGCGACGTCAAGCTCGACGCCAACCGGCAAGCCATCGGCACCACCTTCGTCACCGAAGTGGTCAAGGACGCGCAGGGCAACCTGTTCAACAAGGTCAACCGCAAGGTCGACAACGTCGAGCAGACGCTGGGCCTGAGCGCGGCCGATTTCAAGATCGGCTCGCGCGACGTGCCGGCGTGTCCATGACGCATCGCGCGCGCTGATGGCCTCGATCACGCAGTTCAGAACCGGCGCGGCTGCTCCTCGCGGAGCGGCCGCGCCGGTGCACTCGGCGCTCGCCACCAGCGATGCGCTGACGCTGACCAACGTGACGCGGGCCTTCGGCGCGCTGCGGGCGGTGGACGACGTGTCGCTGTCGGTGGCGGCGGGGCAGAAGTACGCCGTGCTCGGCTCCAACGGCGCCGGCAAGACGACGCTGTTCAACGCCATCACCGGGGACTTCCCGCCGACCTCGGGGCGAATCCAGTTCTTCGGCGAAGACATCACCGAATCGCCGCCGCACGAGCGCATCCGCAAAGGGCTGCGGCGCACTTACCAGTCTTCGCTCTTGTTCCGCGACCTGACGGTGCGCGACAACTTGTTCCTCGCCGTGCGCGGCGTGGCCAACGGGCGCTACAGCTTCCGGCGTGCGCGCGACGGCCATGCGTCGACGCTGGCGACACAGGAGCTGCTGGAGCGTGCGCGGCTGACGCCCATCGCCGAGGAGTTCGTCGCCAACCTCGCCCATGGGCAGCAGCGGCAGTTGGAAATCGGCATGGCGCTGGCGGGTGCGCCGCGGCTCATACTTTTCGACGAGCCTGCCGCTGGCCTGTCGCCGGCCGAGCGGCGCGAGCTGGTGCTGCTGCTGCGCTCGCTGCCGTCGCACATGAGTTTCGTGTTGATCGAGCATGACCTCGACATCGCGCTGCGCGTCGTCGAGAAAGTCACCGTGATGCACAACGGCAAGGTGCTCAAGACCGGCACGCCGGAGCAGATCGAGAACGATGCGCAGGTGCAGGCGATCTACATGGGCGGGAAGCATTAGATGGCTCTTTGGTCGCGCAAATCGAAAGACAAGAGCAGCGGCCCCGTGCTCGTCGTCGAAGCGCTCGACGTCTACTACGGCCGCGCGCATGCGCTGCAGACCGTGAGCTTCACCATCGACAAGGGTGTGCTCGGCATCGTCGGCCGCAACGGCATGGGCAAGACGACGCTGTGCAATGCGATCACCGGCCTCGTGCCAGCCTTGTGCTCGACATCAGGCAGCGTGAAGTTGAACGGCGAAGAGATCCTCGGCCGCGCACCGGACCAGATCACCCGGCGCGGCATCGCCTACGTGCCGCAGGGGCGCCGGGTGTGGCCGTCGCTGTCGGTCGACGAGACGCTGAAGCTAGTCGCTTCGAACAATCGCGAAGTCGATCGCGTCTATTCGATGTTCCCGCGCCTGGCCGAGCGCAAAGGCAATGGCGGCGCGCAACTCTCGGGCGGCGAGCAGCAGATGCTGGCGATCGGCCGCGCGCTGCTGCTCGAACCCAAGCTGCTCGTCATGGACGAGCCGACCGAGGGACTCGCGCCCGTCATCGTGCTGCAGGTGGCGCAGGCGCTGCGCACGCTGGCGGCCGATGGCGAGATCGCGGTGCTGCTGATCGAACAGAACCTGGGCGTTGCGCTCGACGTGGCCGACCGCATCGGCGTCATGGTCAACGGCCGCATCGCGCAGGAGATGCCAGCGTTGCAACTGGCCGGCGATCGTCAGTTGCAGGAGCGGCTGCTCGGCGTGAAGAGCGGCGGCCATGACGAGGCCGAAGAAGAAGCGCCGCCGCCTGCCGTCGCGCCCGAACCGACGCGCGTGTTCACGGTGCGGCGCGAACACGGCGACGGCGCGCCGGCGCTCGACGACTTGTTGCCGCGCACGGTGCGGGGCTTCAACCGCTGGAACAGCGGTGATGCGGCGGCGCCGGTGACGGACATCGCGCGGCAAGCGTCGCTACCCTCACCCCAGCCCTCTTCCGCCAGCGAAAGAGGCAGCAGCACCGACGCCCGCATCATCGAATTCCCCGTCGCCGCCAGCAGCACCCGCGCCGCGTACGTCGCCGGCACCTTCGACACCAAAGGCCGCGAACTTTTCTACCTGCGGCAATGCCTGGAAAAACTCGGCCTGCGCGTCGTCACCGTCGACCTGGCCACCAGCGGCAAGCCCTCGCCCGCCAGCGTGCACCCGCGCGAGGTGGCACGCCACCACCCACAAGGCGAAAGCGCGGTCTTCAGCGGCGACCGCGGCAGCGCCGTCGCCGGCATGGCCACCGCATTCGAACATTTCCTGCTCACGCGACGCGATGTCGGCGGCATCGTCTCGGCGGGCGGCTCCGGCGGAACGTCGCTGGCCACGCAGGCGATGCGCGCGCTGCCGATCGGCCTGCCCAAGGTCATGGTGAGCACGATGGCCAGCGGCGACACGCGGCCCTACGTCGGCCCGAGCGACATCTGCATGATGTATTCGGTGACCGACGTGCAGGGCATCAACCGCATCAGCGAGAAGGTGCTGGCGAACGCGGCGCATGCGCTGGCCGGCATGATCGCGCACCCGCCGTCGATCGAGCCGACGACGAAGCCTGCGATCGGCCTGACGATGTTCGGCGTCACGACGCCTTGCGTGCAGGCCGTCACCAAGCAGCTCGAAGCCGAGTACGACTGCCTCGTCTTCCATGCCACCGGCGTCGGTGGTCAGAGCATGGAAAAGCTCGCCGACTCGGGCCTGCTCGACGGCGTGATCGATGTCTCGACGACCGAAATCGCCGACGAGATCGGTGGCGGCGTGCTGTCGGCCGGGCCGCACCGGCTCGACGTGTTCGCACGCCATGCCCTGCCCTATGTCGGCAGTTGCGGCGCGCTCGACATGATCAACTTCGGCACCTGGGACTCGGTGCCGGAGCGTTTCAAGAACCGCAAGCTGGTCCGCCACAACCCGACGGTGACGCTCATGCGAACCACCGTCGCAGAGTGCCGCGCGATCGGTGAATTCGTCGCCCGCAAGTTGAACGCGATGCGCGGCCCCGTGCGATTCCTCATTCCCGAAGGCGGCGTCTCGGCGATCGACAAGCCCGGCGCGGCTTTCCACGACCCCGACGCCGACCGCACGCTGTTCGAAGCCATCACGGCGAACTTTCGCCCCGGCACCGACAAGAAGCTGATCCACCTGCCGCTGCACATCAACGACGAGGCGTTCGCCGATGCACTCGTCGCCTCGTGGCGCGAAGTCGCGGCCACTCACGCCAAGCAACGACGAGCCTGAACTCACACAAGCCCATGCCACGCATCGCCCGACAACACATCCTCGACAACCTGCGCGCCAAGGTCGCTGCCGGCACGCCGATCATCGGCGGTGGCGCCGGTACGGGCCTTTCGGCCAAGTGCGAAGAAGCTGGCGGGATCGACCTGATCGTGATCTACAACTCGGGCCGCTATCGCATGGCCGGCCGCGGCTCGCTCGCTGGCTTGATGGCGTACGGCAACGCCAATGAGATCGTCTGCGAGATGGCGCACGAGGTGCTGCCTGTCGTGAAGAAGACGCCCGTGCTCGCCGGTGTGAACGGCACCGACCCGTTCATGATCCCCGATCAGTTCTTCAAGCGCCTGATCGACCTCGGCTTTTCCGGCGTGCAGAACTTTCCGACGGTCGGCCTGATCGACGGCAACTTCAGAGCCAACCTCGAAGAAACCGGCATGGGCTACGGGCTCGAAGTGGCGATGATCGCGCGCGCACACACGCTCGATCTGCTGACGACACCGTATGTCTTCAGCGAGAGCAACGCGCAAGCGATGTCGTGCGCCGGCGCCGACATCATCGTCTGCCATCTCGGCCTCACCACCGGCGGCAACATCGGCGCGGAAACCGCGATGAAGCTCGCCGATTGCGTGGAGCCGATCAACGCCTGGGCCGGGGCCGCCAGGAAGATCAACCCCGATGTGCTCGTGCTCTGCCACGGCGGGCCAATCGCCACGCCCGACGATGCGCAGTTCGTCCTGCAGCACTGCAAGGGCTGCCATGGCTTCTACGGCGCGAGTTCGATGGAGCGGCTGCCGACCGAGGTGGCGCTGACGGAAACGACCCGTCGATTCACACAGATCAAGAGATAGCGGAGACCAGATCATGAGCGGATCCCAATTCGGCAGTTTCATCCTCGGCCTGATCGTCGTGGCGATCGTCGTCGCCATCGGCGTGTGGCTGTTGCACTGGCTGTACCTGCGCAGCAGCAAGGAGCGCGCGTTCGTGCGCACGGGCCTCGGCGGGCAGAAGGTGGTGGTCGATGGCGGCGCCTTCGTGCTGCCGATCGTGCACGACGTGATCCCGGTCAACATGAACACGCTGCGCCTGGAAGTCTCGCGCGGACGCGACAAGGCGCTGATCACCAGGGATCGTATGCGCGTCGATGTGATCGCGGAGTTCTATGTGCGCGTGGCCGCGCGGCCCGAAGCCGTGGCCGCCGCAGCGCAGACGCTCGGCCTGCGCACGATGGAGCCCGAGCAGTTGAAGGAACTCGTCGAAGGCAAGTTCATCGACGCGCTGCGCACCGCCGCCGCCGAGATGACGATGGAAGAACTGCACGAAAAACGCGGCGCCTACGTCAAACGTGTGCGTGAGGCGGTGGCCGGCGACCTGACCATGAACGGCCTCGAACTGGAAGCGGCGTCACTGACGCAGCTCGACCAGACCGGCATGGAGTATTTCAACCCGAGCAACGCCTTCGACGCCGAGGGCCTGACGCGCCTGACCGAGCAGATCGAGCACCGCAAGAAGCAGCGCAACGACGTCGAGCAAGACACGCTGATCGCGATCCGCAACAAGAATCTCGAAGCGGAGAAGTTGTCGCTCGACATCGACCGCGAGGCCGAGCAGGCGCGGCTGGCGCAGCAGCGAGAAGTTGAGTTCGCAAGGGCCCGACAGCGCTCTGAACTCGCGACAGAGCGAGCCCAGCGCGATCAGGACGCCGAGGGCGCGCAGATCACCGCCAAGCAGGCGATCGACACCGCGCGCATTCGCAGCGAGCAAAGCCTGGAGCAGGAGCGCATCGGCAAGGAACGTGCGATTTCGGCGGCCGAGATCGATCGCCGCAAAACGCTCGAGCTGGCCGAGCAGCAGCGCGCGATCGCGGTGGCCAGGGAGAGCGAGGCGCTGTCGGTGGCGCAGGCCGATGCGGAGGTGGCACGTGCGCATGCGGTGACGGCCGAAGAAAAAGTCTTCACCGCGCGCGAGGTCGAAACGGCCGAGCGCAAGAAAGCGATCGACCTGATCGGCGCGCGCCAGTCCGCTGAGCGCGAGGGGCTGCGATTGACGCTCGCCGCCGCCGCAGAAAAAAGCGCCAGCGCCGACCGTGGCGCGGCGATCCGCGCGCAAGCCGAGGCCGATGCCGACGCCGACAAGATCAAGTCGATGGCACATCGCGTGCGCGCCGAGATCGAAGCCGAAGCGATGCGCATGATGAACGAGGCCCACAACATGCTCTCGCCCGATGCGCGCATGTCGGCGCTGCGCATGCGGCTGGTGGAAAAGGCCGAAGCGATCATCCGCGAATCGGTCAAGCCGATGGAGCGCATCGAGGGCATCAAGATCCTGCATGTCGACGGCCTCGGCGGCTCGTCCGGCAGCGGCAACGGCGACGGCATGAACGGCAACGGCGGCTTTGCCGACGGCGTCGTCAACTCTGCGCTGCGCTTCCGTGCGCAGGCGCCGCTGGTGGACCAGTTGCTGCGCGAGATCGGCATCGAGGGCGGCGACATTCAGCGCCTGGTCGGCGGCGCCAGCGGCGCGGCCAGCGCGCTGCCGCCGGCCGCACCTAAGAACGAGAAATGATCCGCGTCTATGTTTCGTCGGTGATCGACGCCGCCGCCGACACGCTGTGGTCGCGCATCCGCGACTTCAATCCGCTGCCGCAGTGGCACCCGGGCATCGCCGACAGCCGCATCGAGAACAGCGAGCCGAGCGTTCGCGTCGGCTGCATCCGTCACTTTCACACGCAAGACGGCGGCATGTTGCGCGAACGTTTGCTGGCGCTGTCCGACTATGACTACAGCTGCACCTACGAGATCCTCGAAAGCCCGATGGGCGTGGCCAACTACGTGGCGACGCTGAAGCTGACGCCCGTGACCGACGGCAACCGCAGCTTCGCCGAGTGGAGCGCCGAGTTCGATTGCGCCGAAGGCCGCGAGCGTGAGTTGAGCGAGCTCATCGGCCAAGGTGTTTTCCAGGCCGGGTTCGACGCGCTGAAGCGGCGGTCAGTGCGCTGAACCCCTCCATCACACCGCCCACACCAGGAGACCCACCGTGTCGTTTTCAATCGCGAAGATGTTGATGCCGGGCCTGCTCGCGGCGGCTGCGTCGCTGTCGTGGGCGGCCGAGCCGCCGATGAAACTGCCGCCACTGAAAAAACAGCCAACGGTGCAGAAGGTGATCGACGAGCACCTCGACGCGCTCAACAAGTGCGACTGGAATCGCCTGATGGCGCAGTACCCGAACGACGTCGAGATCCACCTGCCCGATGGTCAGGTGATCAAGGGGCGGCAGAAAGTCGGTGACCTCTTCGCCGGTTTCTGCAAGGCACGGCCCGACGGCTTGAAAGGCCTGAAGTTCACCAGCGAAAGTTCGTTTCTCGTCGGCAACACGCTCAATGTGATGTGGCGCGCCGAAGCCGACTTCCTGGCCGAGCCGTACAAGGGCTCGGACGCCTACGTCACACGCGGCGGGTTGATGGCCGCGCAGGTGACGACCTTCGACGGATCGAAGCTCAAGTTCAAGAAGTAGCCACGTGCTGCAGAAGGTCGTCCGCAGCACGATCATCGACGCGCCGATCGAGCGCGTCTGGGCGGTGCTGCGTGACTTCAACAGCCACGATCAGTGGCATGGCGTGGTCGATCAGAGCCGCATCGAAGGCGGCGAGCGCAGCGACCAGGTCGGTTGCATCCGCAGCTTCACCTTGAAAGACGGCAACCGCATCCGCGAGCAGTTGTTGACACTCGACGACGCGCAGCACAGGAGCACGTACTGCATCGTCGATGCGACCGTGCCGCTGTCGCGCTACGCCGCCACGGTGACGTTGAAGCCCGTGACCGACGGCAACCGTACGTTCTGGCATTGGGAGTCGAGCTTCGCCACGCCGCCGGGGCGCGAGCGCGAGTTGCGCGAGATGGTGGCGCAAGGCGTGTACGAAGCGGGCTTCGACAACCTGCGGCGGCACCTGCTGCACGGGGCCGATCTGCGCGCGCCGGGTGCTGCACCGTTGCCTGCCGCGCTGCCGCTGCCGACTCGACGCATCGTTGTCAAGCACTACGGCGATGCCGACCAGCTCGCCGCCGAGGACGCGACCTGCCCTGCACCCGCAGCCGGCGAGGTGCGCATTCAGCAACGCGCGATCGGTGTCAACTACATCGACATCTACCTGCGCAAAGGTTGGATCCCGCCGATGCTGGCCGAAGGCGGCACGCCGGGCATGGAAGCCGCGGGCAGCGTGCAGGATGTCGGCGAGAACGTCAGCGGCCTGATGTCCGGGGACCGCGTGGCCTACCTCGGCCCCGTGCCCGGCGCCTACTGCGGCGTGCGCTGCGTGCCGGCCGATTGGGTGGTGCGCCTGCCGCCGGCGGTGGAAGACGAAACCGCTGCGGCGCTGCTGTTGAAAGGCTTGACCGCCGAGGTCCTGCTGCACGACCTCGGCCACGTCGGCCCCGGCACGCGCGTGTTGATTCACGCTGCCGCCGGCGGCGTTGGCTTGCTCGTCAGTTCGTGGGCGCGCAAGCTCGGCGCGACGGTGATCGGCACGGTGTCGAGCAACGACAAAGCGCGTCTCGCTCGCGAGCACGGTTGCGAGCATGTGATCGTGACGCGCGACTACCGGTTCGCCGACGCGGTGCAGCGCCTCGCAGGCGGCGCCGACGTGCTGATCGACGGCCTCGGCGCCCAGGCGCGCGATGAAAATTTCGCCGCCCTCGCCCGCCGCGGCCACTGGATCAGCCTCGGCCAGGCCACCGGCGCGCTCGACGCGGTGGACGCCAACGCACTGGTCGCCAAGTCGATCACCTTCTCGCGCCCGGTGATCTTCGACTACGTGGCCACGAGAGCGGCGCTTCAACAGCGCGCAACGCGCTTGTGGTCGGCGCTGGCCGACGGCAGCATCAAACTGCCGCCGATCGAACGGCATTCACTCGAATCCGCAGCCGCTGCGCAAGCGCGGCTGGAGTCGCGCGCCACCAGTGGCGCCTTGGTCTTGATCGTTTGACATGCCCTCGAGCTCGCCATCGCTCGCAACCCCCCAGGGGGGCGCTCAGTGGTTCCGGGCGGCCGAGCACCACTGAGGAGAAGAGCAAGTGATCCACGGCATGAACCACTTCACCATCACCGCCGAAGACCGCGCGGCAACGCTCGACTTCTACTGCGGCCTGCTCGGCCTGGTCGAGGGCCACCGCCCCGACCTCGGCTTCCCCGGCGCGTGGCTCTACCCGCCCGGCGGCCAACAAGCCGTGCTGCACATCTACTGGGACCGCCCGATGCCGAGCCTGCGCACGGGCGTCATCGACCACATGGCGTTCACGTCGAGCGACTTGAAGGCGGTGAAGGCGCGCTTCGATGCCCGTGGCTTGAAGTACGACTTGCGCCAGCAGGCCGGCGCGGGCACGTGGCAACTGTTCTCGCTCGACCCGAACGGCGCCAAGGTCGAACTCGATTTCGATCCGAGCGAGACGCTGTAGCGCACCCGTGTCGTTCTCGGCCTACAAACAGTCAGGCCATTGTCCGCGCGTGATATCGCGGCAGCTTCTTTAGGATGAATTTCGCTTTATCCAAAGGAGACCACCATGAGCACTCGGGCGATCGACGCGTTGCATGACATTCACACCGCCACCAACGACGTCCTCAAGGGCTATCGCGAGATGTCTGCGCGGGCCGAGCCAGACATCCAGAAGGTGATCGGGCGGCTCACCGACATGCACGACCGGCACGCACGCGAGCAAGCAGCTGAACTCGTGCGCTTGCGTGATGCGGGCACGGACAATTCGTCGCTGCAAGGCACCGTCAACAAGGTTGTCGTGATACTGCGGGATTGGCTTTCGGATCTCGACCGGGACGCGCTGCCGGCGGTACGAGAAGGCGAGGAGTCGTTGCGTGACGAGTACGTCAAGGCGCTCGAGGATGCACAGGTATCTGCGCACTCCTCGGTTGCTGTTCTGCTGAAAACGCAAATGGACTCGATCAACGCCGAGATTGCCCGCCTGCCGCAAGCCTGACGCGCGCTGGCAGCGCGTCACCCCGCGTGGTGCCCTTCCCAGGCCGGCGTCGTGCGCAGCACTTCTTCGAGCGTGGTCACGCCTTCGGCGACCTTCATCACACCCGCCGCGCGCAGCGGGTGCATGCCGTCGGCCAGCGCCTGCCGGCGCAGCGCATCGGCGTCGAGCGTCGGGTGGATGTGCAGGCGCGCGGCTTCGCTCATCTGCAGCAGCTCGTAGAAGCCGACGCGGCCGCGGAAGCCCGTCATGCGGCACTCCAGACAGCCCACCGGCTTGTAGGCGCGCGGGTTGCCCTTCAACTTCCACGGTGAGATCGCGGCGTCGAGCAGCGCGCGGTCAGTGTGCTCTTCGGGTTGCTTGCAGGCCGGGCACAGCGTGCGCGCCAGGCGTTGCGCGAGCACGCCGATGACGGTGGCGGAGATCAGGTACGGCGGCACGCCGAGATCGACCAGGCGCGTGATCGCGCTCGCCGAATCGTTGGTGTGCAGCGTGCTGAAGACAAGGTGGCCCGTCAGCGCGGCCTGGATCGCCATCTCTGCCGTTTCCAGGTCGCGGATTTCGCCGACCATGATGATGTCCGGGTCCTGCCGCATCAGCGCGCGCACGCCGGCAGCGAAGTCGAGGTCGAGCGCAGGCTGCACCTGCGTCTGGTTCAGCGCCGGCTCGATCATCTCGATCGGGTCTTCGACGGTGCAGACGTTGACCTCGTCGGTGGCGAGCTGCTTCAAGGTGGCGTAGAGCGTGGTCGTCTTGCCGCTGCCGGTCGGGCCGGTGACTAGCACGATGCCGTGCGGCCGGCTGACCAGCGTCTGCCAGCGCAGCGCATCGGCGGGAGAGAAGCCCAGCGCGTCGACGCCCTTGCCGACGGTCTGCGGATCGAAGATGCGCATCACCAGTTTTTCGCCGAAGGCGGTGGGCAAGGTGGCAAGGCGCATCTCGACCTCGCCGCCGGGCTGGCCGCTCATCTCCGGGCGGATCGTCTTGATGCGGCCGTCCTGCGGCCGCCGCCGCTCGACCACGTCCATGCGGCCGAGCAGCTTGATGCGCGCCGTCATCGCGTTCATCACCGTGATCGGCGCCTGATAGACGGTGTGCAGCACGCCGTCGATGCGAAAGCGGATCGCGCCCATCTCGCGCCGCGGCTCGAGGTGGATGTCGCTGGCGCGCTGGTCGAAGGCGTACTGCCACAGCCAATCGACCACCTGCACCACGCCCTGGTCGTTGGCATCGAGCGTCTTGTTGTTCTTGCCGAGCTCGACCAGTTGCTCGAAGCTGGCCAGCGCGCTGGTCTCGCCTGTCTTCACGGCGTTCTTGATCGAGCGCGCGAGCGTGAAGAACTCGGTCGTGTACTTCGCAATCTCGGTCGGGTGCGCGACGACGAGACGCAGCTTCTTCTTCGTGTGGCCCTCGATCTCCTTGACCCAGGCGTTGTCGAGCGGCTCGCAGGTGGCCACCGTCACCTCGGTCAACGCCACCGACACCGGCAGCGCACGCTTCGATTCAGCGTAGGCCACCGACATCACGTCGGCCACGCGGCCGACATCGACCTTCAGCGGGTCGATGCGCAGATAGGGCAGGCCGATGTGCGC
This sequence comes from Burkholderiales bacterium, assembly GCA_031396005.1. Classification (GTDB taxonomy): domain Bacteria; phylum Pseudomonadota; class Gammaproteobacteria; order Burkholderiales; family Burkholderiaceae_C; genus CADEEN01. Next base: position 6,094 of record JANNJX010000113.1, on the reverse strand, counting down.
GGCCAGCCACTCGGTGAGCGCTTCGGAGTCGAGCGCGCGACCGCTGCGGGCATCGACGAGGCTGGCGTTGCCCAGGCGCAGCAGCGGGTGCTGGCTCGAATCGCCGGCGCCGAAGCGCACGCGCACGCGGTTCGCGTCCGCCGCGCTGATCAGGCCGTCCTCGTGCAGGCCGTTGAGCAGGAAACGCCAGTCAAGGCGGCCTTGGGGGAATGCTCTTTTCATGGGGCTTTGTAGGGTCGCACCATCTTCAGCCACTTGCGGGCAGGCAGCCCGTACTCGCGCTCGATAACGGCAGCCCGGCCGAGCAGTTCCTCACGGCCGGGCACCACTACCCCACGGGTGGCGATGACCACGGTGTTGCCTTCTCTCGTCGGCTGCAGGCTCCACACCTGATCGCGGCCGAATGCGGCGGCGATGCGCGCGGCGCTGACGGCAAAGCTCGACGCGCGGCCGAACAGGTTCACACTCATCACGCCGCCGGCGCCGAGCACGTCGCGGCACTGGGCGTAGAAGGCGTCGCTGTCGAGCACCGGCGCCGCGGCATCATGGTCGTACAGATCGACGCAGAGCACCTGCGCCGTGCCGCGATGCGACGGCTCGGCCACCCAATCGCCCGCATCGGCCTCAATCACACACAGCCGCTCGTCATTGGCTGGCAGCTTGAAGCCGTGATAGCACGCTGAGATCACAGCCCGATTCAGCTCCACCGCCGTCACCTGCGGATTGCGCAGCACCGAGTGGCAAAAGCGCGTGATCGACGCCGCGCCGAGGCCCAACTGCACCGCATGCCCGGCCGCAACCTCGCTGCTCGGCCGCCACAACATCCAGGCCATCATGCGCTGCACGTACTCGAGCACGATGACGCGCGGCTCGCGGATCAGCATCGCGCCCTGCACCCACGGCGTGTCGAGGTGCAGGAAACGCACGCCGTCGTGCTCGGAGATGGTGGCGAACGGCAGCTCGGAAACGTCGGATCGCATGCTGCGACGATATCAGCCGCGTGCCAGCCCGGCCGCCGCTAACACCTCGCGCCACGCCGCCAGCTTGCGCTCGAACGACCAGCTCGCGTTGGCCGGGCTGGTCGACGGCAGACGGTGCACCGGCAAGCCGAGGGCACGGGTGACCTTCATCGAGCGCGCCGACTCGCCGCCGTTGTGGGCTATCGCCACGAGCTTGGGCAGGCGCGCCGCGAGGCCGGCGAGGTCGTTCGGCTGCGCAGCTTCGATCGCGCTGTCGAGGCTGCCGTCGCGCCGGCAGGCGGCGTACACGTCCCAGATCGCCAGGCCGTGGTGCTGCGCCTGCGCGACGCGCTGCGCATACGGCAGCGCCAGCAGATCGACGCCCCACAGCGCTGACAGGATCGGCCAGAACAGGTTGCGCGCGTGCGCGTAGTACTGCTGCGATTGCAGCGAGGCCACGCCGGGAAAGCTGCCGAGCACGAGCAGCCGGGCGTCGCGGCGCGCGATCGGCGCCAGGCCTTGCAGCGTGTCGTTCATGCCGACAACGCGGCGAGACGCGGCAATGCGGCGCGCACGTTGGCGCGGGTGCGCAACGCGGTGTCTTCCACCGTCCAGCCACGCAACGCCGCCAGTGTGTTCGCAATGCGTGGCAACTGTGACGGCTCGTTGCGCGCCGGCGGTTGCGCGGCGCGGTCTGGCGCCTTCACGTACAGCCAGTGCGGCGGGATATCGGGCGCGTCGGTTTCGAGCACGGGCACGTCGTCGGCCACCGTCGCGGCAAGGTGGCGAATCTGCCGCGCGCGCTCGAACGTCATTGCGCCACCGAAGCCGAGCTTGAAGCCGCGTGCAGCGAACTGTCCGGCCTGCACGGCGCTGCCGTTGAACGCATGCGCAATGCCGCCCGGCACCTCGATGCGGCGCAGTCGCTTGAGCAACGTGTCGGCCGAGCGCCGCACGTGCACGATCACCGGCATGCCGTGAGCGCGCGCCAGTTTCAACTGAGCGGCGTAAAAGCGCTCCTGGCGCTCGCGGTTCAAGCCGGGCACGAAATGGTCGAGCCCGATCTCGCCGACCGCCACCAGTCGCGGGTCGTCCTTGTGGGCCTGCAGCGCCTCGGCGAGCCGGTCCAGATCGTCGTCGGCGGCGCGATCGACGCACAGCGGGTGGATGCCCAGCGCATAACTGAGATGCGCTTCGTGCGCGAGCCGGCGCACGCGCTCGAACGAGGCCACGTCGACGGCAGGAATCACCTGCATCGTCACGCCCGCAGCGCGGGCCCGCGCGACGACGGCGTCACGGTCGCGGTCGAACTCGGCGGCGTCGAGATGGCAATGGCTGTCGATCCACATCGGCTCGGATTGTCGTCATGCAGGGGCATCGATGCCGTGCTACCGTGTATGCCGCGTGGCGGGAATCCCTGCACGCAGCAGGAGCCCCACGCATGAAGCGAACCCCGCTCTACAGCGCCCCACGGCGGCCAGCCACACCGCCGCCAGCCGACGCAGCCGCCCTCACCCCGCCGGTTGCAGCTGTGGCTCCTGCCCAGGCCGCAGCGCCGCGCCGGCGCTGGCGGCCGGCAGCTTTGGCCACGCTGGCGCTGCTGATGGCCCTCGCGGCGCTGTGGCAATTCGGGCCGAAGCTGCCCAAGCCGCTGACGCAGCGCGACATCGACCGCGCGGTCTTGCACACGCTGACGAAGACGCCGCTGCCGTCGCCGGCCGCCAAGGCCTACGCGGCAGTGCGCGGCTCGGTGGTGCGCGTGGTGGGCCACTCGCGGCCGGAAGTTAAACCCGGCGATGCCAAAGCCGATGCCAAAGTCAAGAACTTCATCGGCCCGGAATACGAAGAGCCCGACGAGCGCGGCGTCGGCACCGGCGTCGTCATCGTCGACAACGGCACCATCCTGACCAACCTGCACGTGGTGCAGGGGTCGCGGCGCATCAAGGTGGTGTTTGCCGACGGCCTCGAGTCCGACGCCGACATCGTCGGCCTGCAGCCCGAGAACGACCTCGCGGTGTTGAAGGCGCGCAAGATTCCGGACGATCTGATCGCTGCGACGATGCGCAGCACCGGCGACCTTTCGCCGGGCGATCGCGTCACCGCCATCGGCTTTCCGTTCGGCATCGGGCCGTCGGTGTCGCACGGCGTGATCTCCGGCCTGAAGCGCGAGTTCCGCTCGCCCGAGGGCAAGCGCATCCTGACCAACCTGATCCAGTTCGATGCCGCGGCCAATCCAGGGAACTCCGGCGGCCCGTTGGTGACTGACGACGGTGAAGTCGTCGGCATCGTCACCGCCATCTACAACCCGACGGCAGAGCGCTTCTTCGTTGGCATCGGTTTTGCGGTGCCGATCGAGAATGCTGCGCAAGCTGCAGGCATGCCGCCTTTTTAGGAGTGAGATGAATGTCTGAACGCCTGAACGCCGAAGAACGCGGCACGCTGATGGAGCAGTTGCTGTACGAGGTCAAGCGCATCGTCGTCGGCCAGGACAAATTTCTGGAACGCGTGCTTGTCGCCATGCTCGCTCAGGGCCACCTGCTCGTCGAAGGCGTGCCGGGTCTGGCCAAGACGCTGACGGTGAAAACGCTGGCGCGTTCGTTCTCCGGCCAGTTCAAGCGCATCCAGTTCACGCCCGACCTGGTGCCGGCCGACCTGATCGGCACGCGCATCTTCAACCAGAAGAGCGGCGAGTTCAGCACCACGCTGGGGCCGGTGTTCACCAACTTGCTGCTCGCCGACGAGATCAACCGCGCGCCGGCCAAGGTACAGAGTGCGCTGCTCGAGGTGATGCAGGAGCGCCAGGTGACGATCGCCGGCCAGACGCACCACGTGCCCGAGCCTTTCCTCGTCATGGCCACACAGAACCCGATCGAGACCGAAGGGACCTACCCGCTGCCCGAAGCGCAGGTCGACCGCTTCATGATGAAGGTGCTGGTCGGCTATCCGAGCGAAGACGAGGAGTTCGTCATCGTCGAGCGTGTCATCGGCCCGTCGATCGACATCGGCGCGGTCATCACCACCGCGCAGCTCGCGCAGTTGCAGAAGGAGTGCCGCGCGGCGTATGTCGATCCGTCGTTGATTACCTACGCCGTCAAGCTCGTGGCCGCCACGCGCGAGCCGGCCAAGGTCGGCCAGGTCGATCTGGCCAAGTACGTCGCCTTCGGTGCCAGCCCGCGCGCCACCATCTGGCTGATCGAAGGCGCACGCGCGCTGGCCTTCCTTCGCGGACGCAACTACGCGCTGCCGGAGGACGTGATCGATCTCGTGCCCGACGTGCTGCGCCACCGGATCACGCTGACCTACGAGGCGATGGCCGACGGCATCACGGCCGACAGTTTTGTCGAGCGCATCGTCAAGGCGGTGCCGGCCCCTGCCAAACCGTTGCGCGCCGCCAATGGCTGAGACGGCGCCGCTGACACCTCAAGCCCTGCTGCAAAAGCTGGAGTGGAAGGTGTTGAAGCGCCTGGACGGCGCGTTGCAGGGCGACTACCGCACGCTGCTGCGCGGCCACGGCGTGGACCTTGCCGACCTGCGCGAGTACCAGTTCCACGACGACGTGCGCCACATCGACTGGAACGTCACCGCACGCCTGACCGTGCCCCATGTGCGCCAGTTCATCGAGGACCGCGACCTCACCGCGTGGTTCCTGCTCGACCTGTCGCCGTCGATCGACTTCGGCTCGCAGCGCAGGAAGCGCGAGGTCAGCGAAGCCTTCGTCGCCGTGATGGCCTCGCTCGTGCTGCGCCACGGCAACCGCGCCGGCGCCGTGCTCTACGGCAGCTCGCTCGACACCGTGCTGCCGGCCAAGAGCGGGCGCATGCACGTGCTGCACCTGATGCAGCGCATGCGCGCGCGGCCGTCGGCGGCGGCCACCGGCACGACGCGACTGGCCGACCTGATCGAGCGCGCGCGGCCGTCGATCAAGCGCCGCTCGGCCGTCTTCATCGTCTCCGACTTCATCAGCGAGTCGGGCTGGGAAGCGTCGATGGCACGCCTGGCGCAGAAGCACGACGTGGTGGCGGTGCGTCTGTACGACCCGTTGGAGATGCAGTTGCCCGAACTCGGCATGGTGCTGATGCAGGACGCCGAGACCGGCGAGCAGATCTTCGTCGACACCGGCGCGCGCGGCTTCAGACAACGCTTCGAAGCCGCCGCCGAACGCCGCGAGCAGGAGCTGCGCACGTCGCTGGCGCGCGCCGGCGTGGACACGCTCGAGTTGCCGACCGACGCCGACCTCGGCGACTCGATCCTCTCCTTCGTCGACGCCCGCCGCCAGCGCAGCCGGCTGGCGGCCGGCGCGATGCCGCTGCACAATCGGGCACGGAGTCATTCATGAATTTCCTCTGGCAAGAAGCGTTGTGGCTGCTGCTGTTGCTGCCGTTGCTCGTGCTGGCCTACCGCTGGCTGATGAAGCGGCGCAAGAAGGCAGCCGTGGCGTGGTCGAGTCTGGCTGTCGTCAAGGAGGCGATGGGCAAGCAGCGCCTGTGGCGCCGCCACGTGCCGCCGCTGCTGTTGCTGCTGGCGCTGGCTTCGCTGATCGTCGCCGGCTCGCGACCGACCGCCGTGTTGACGCTGCCGCTGGTCGAGCAGACGGTGATCCTGGCGATGGACGTCTCGGGCTCGATGCGCGCCACCGACGTCGAGCCGAACCGCCTCGTCGCTTCGCAGAACGCCGCCAAGGCCTTCATCGCCGAGCTGCCGCGCTCGGTGCGCGTCGGCGTGGTCTCGTTCGCCGGCACCGCAGCCATCGTGCAGCCGCCGACGTTGTCGCGCGAAGACGTGTCGGCCGCGATCGACCGCTTTCAGTTGCAGCGCGCCACCGCCATCGGCAGCGGCCTCATCTTGAGCCTGGCGGCGATCTTCCCCGACGCCGGCATCGACCTGTCGCAAGTCACCGGCGCCAAGCCGATGCCCAAGGCCATCGGCGACAACAAGCCCGAGAAAGAGTTCACCCCGGTCGAGCCCGGCAGCTACGCCTCGGCCGCGATCATCCTGCTCACCGACGGCCAGCGCACCACCGGCCCGGATTCGATGGACGCCGCCAAGATGGCCGCCGACCGCGGCGTCAAGGTCTACACCGTCGGCGTCGGCACCAAGGAAGGCGACACGATCGGCTTCGAAGGCTGGAGCATGCG
>JANNJX010000108.1:0-6672 GCA_031396005.1 Burkholderiales bacterium | reverse complement strand
CGAACTGCTGTCGACGCTGGCCTGCCACGCCGCCGTGCGAGCCAACCGCCGCCTCACGGTCGAAGAGATGAACGCGCTGTTGCGCGACATGGAAGCCACCGAGCGCAGCGACCAGTGCAACCACGGCCGGCCGACGTGGCGGCAGGTCACGCTGACCGAACTCGACACCCTTTTCATGCGAGGACGTTGATGACTATGCGCCGCTTCACACGTTGGTGTCTGGCCGCCCTGCTGACCGTCGCCGGCCTCGCCGGCTGCGCCACGCTCGACAGCCAGCAGCGCAAGTGGATCTTCCAGCCCACCGACCGCACCTGGTGGGGCGGCGCGCAGGCGGCCGAGGGCATGAACGACGTCTGGATCGAGTTCGCCTCGGCCGAGGAAAAGCAGACCGTCAAGCTGCACGGCCTGTGGCTGCCGCAGCCACGCGCCGACGCACCGCTGATGCTCTACCTGCACGGCGCGCGCTGGGACGTTCGCTCTTCTGCACATCGCATGCGGCGCATGCACGAGCTCGGCTTCGCCGTGCTCGGCATCGACTACCGCGGCTTCGGCCAGAGCACGCAGGCCCTGCCGTCCGAAGACCTGGCGCACGAAGACGCACTGGCGGCGTGGCAATGGCTGGGCCAACAACAACCGCAGGCCCGGCGCTTCGTCTTCGGCCACTCCCTGGGCGGCGCCATCGCACTGCGGCTGGCCAGCGAGGTCGACGACGCCACCGGCGTCATCGTCGAAGGCGCCTTCACCTCGATCGCCGACGTCTTCTCGACGATGAAGTGGGGCTGGCTGCCGCTGGGGCCGCTGATCACGCAGCGCTTCGACGCCGTGTCGCGCCTGGACAAGATCAAGGCGCCGCTCTTGGTCGTGCACGGCGCCAACGACAACCTGATCAAGCCCGACCTCGGCCGCGCGCTGTACGCAAAGGCGAAGCAGCCCAAGCGCTTCGTGCTGGTAGAAGGCGGCACGCACCACAACACCAATTCGGTTGGCCAGGTGCAGTACCGCCAAGCGGTGGCCGACCTGTTCGGCATACAGATCGCCGCGCAATGACGTTGCGCCGTGGCCTCGCTGCGCTGCTGACGCTGGCCGCTCTGTCGGGCTGCGCCATCGTCGATTCGCAGCAGCGCCACTGGATCTTTCAGCCCGGTCAGCGCACTTGGGATATCGGCGCGCGGGCCGCACAGGGCATGAGCGAGGTCTGGATCGAGTTCGCGTCCGAAGAGGACCGGCAGCCGGTGAAGTTGCATGGCCTGTGGTTGCCGCAGCCGGACCGCAGCGCGCCGACGATGCTCTACCTGCACGGCGCGCGCTGGGACGTTCGCTCTTCCGCGCCGCGCATGCGCGGCATGCACGCGTTGGGCTTCTCGGTGCTCGGCATCGACTACCGCGGCTTCGGCCAGAGCAGCGACGCCCTGCCCTCCGAAGACCTGATGCACGAAGACGCGCTGGCCGCATGGCAATGGCTCGCGCAGCAGCAGCCGCAGTCGGCGCGCTACCTCTACGGCCACTCGCTCGGCGCACCGATCGCGGTGCGTGTGGCGAGCGTCACCGGCGCGGCCGCCGGCGTCATCGTCGAGGGCGGCTTCACGTCGGCGCTCGATGTCGTCAACACGACCTGGTGGCGCTGGTTGCCGCTGCGGCGCCTGATCACGCAGCGGCTCGATGCCGCGTCGCGCATCGACAGGATCGGAGCGCCGCTGATCGTGGTACACGCCGCCGCCGACACGATGGTGTCGCCTGAGCTCGGCCGTGCGCTCTACGAACGCGCGAAGCCGCCGAAACGTTTCGTCCTGCTCGAAGACGCCCGTCACCACGAGATCGTCGCTGCCGACCACGCGCCGTACCGGCAGGCCGTGGCCGAACTGTTCGGCGTCAAGATCGCAACCCGATGAACCCGACATCCCCCGAAGGCGAGAGGCTCTCCAAACGCATGGCTGCACTCGGCATCGCCTCGCGCCGCGAGGCCGACGAGTGGATCGAAGCCGGCTGGGTGCGCGTCAACGGCAAGCTCGCCGTGCTCGGCCTGCGCGTGTTGCCCGATGTGCGCATCGAGATCGACCCGCGCGCGCGGCGCGAGCAACTGCAGCGCATGACGGTGCTGCTGCACAAACCCATCGGCTACGTCAGCGGCCAGGCCGAAGACGGCTACGAGCCGGCCGTCGTGCTCGTCACGCGCGAGAACCGCTGGAGCGAAGACCACTCGCATGGGCCCACCGGCGCGTTGCGCAGCCTGGCGCCGGCCGGACGCCTGGACATCGACTCGACCGGCCTCCTGGTGCTGACGCAGGACGGCCGCGTCGCCCGCACGCTGATCGGCGAAGACTCGCCCATCGAAAAAGAATACCTCGTGCGCGTGCGCTCTACGCAGCCCGGTGCCGGTTCCATGCTCTCGCCGGAAGCCATGGCCGCGTTGCAGCACGGCCTGATGCTCGACGGCAAGGCGCTCAAGCCGGCCAAGGTGAGCTGGGCCAACGAAGATCAGTTGCGCTTCGTGCTGCGCGAAGGCAAGAAACGCCAGATCCGCCGCATGTGCGAGCAGGTCGGCCTCGAAGTCACCGGCTTGAAGCGCGTGCGCATCGGCAGCGTCGTGCTCGGCAAGCTGCCTTTGGGGCAGTGGCGCTACCTGCGCGGCGACGAGAGCTTCTGATCGAGCCCATGCACGCCACCCCCGGCGCCGCGCTCGCGCCGCCGCCGCCACTGCTGACGGCGCTGCAAGCCGCCGTTGTGCTGGCGCTGCTGCTCGGGCTGCAGCCCGTGATCACCGATCTCTATCTGCCGGCGCTGCCGCTCATCGCGCAAGAGTTCGCCGCGCCGCTGTCGTTGATGCAGATGACGATGTCGGCGCTGATCCTGGCCTTCGGCCTGATGCAGCTCGTCTGGGGCCCGCTGGCCGACCGCTTCGGCCGCCGCCCGGTGCTGTTGCTGGCGCTGGCGCTGATGGTGGCGGCCAGCATCGGCGCGGCGCTGGCTTCGAGCATGGCGTGGCTGATCGTCTGGCGCATCGCCCAGGGCGCCACGCTCGCCGCCACGGTGGTCTGCGCGCGGGCGATGGTGCGTGACCTGTACGAGCCGCACCAGGGCGCGCACGTGATGGCGCTTGGCCTGTCGGGTCTGGGCCTGATGGCGATTGCCTCGCCGATCGTCGGCGGCATCTTGGCCGGCAGCTTCGGCTGGCGCTCGTGCCTGCTCGCCGTGGGCGTCTGCGCTGCGCTGACCTGGCTCGTCATCGCGCTGCGCACACCGGAGACGCTGGCCGCACGCAACCCTGCGGCGCTGCAGTGGCGCGTGCTGCTGGCCAACGCCCGCAGCGTGCTCGCGCACCCGACGTTTCGCGCCTGGGCCCTGCTCGTCGCCAGCACCTACTCGGGCCTGTTCATCCTGCTGTCGGCGTCGTCGTACGCCTACATCGGCGTGCTCGGCCTGTCCGTCGCGCAGTACGGCATGACGATGGCCTGGGGCTCCTTCGTCTATGTGCTCGGCACCGTTGTCTGCCGCCGCTGGCTGCGCCTGTACGGCATGGCCGGCACGGTGCGTCGCGGCGCCTTCTTCAGCGTCGCCGGCGGGCTGGGCATGGCGGCCTGCAGCTTCATGACCGTGCCGGCGTTGCCGGCCGTCGTGCTCGCGCAGTCGCTGTTTGCGTTCGGCCACGGCATGCACCAGCCGTGCGGCCAGGCCGGCGCGGTCGGTCCGTTTCCGCAGATGGCCGGCGTGGCCGCGGCGCTCGCCGGTTGTGTGCTCGCCTTCGCCGCCTTCGTCGTCGGCCTGTGGCTCGGCTCGGCGCTCGACGGCACGCTGCGACCCCTGGGCATCGGCCTGGCGGTGGCCTCCTGCGTCACGGCGGTGGTCGCGTGGACGCTCGTGCGTTGGCATGGTGACGTCGCGCGGCGATGAAGCCACTGCTGTGCATCGCCGGCCCGACGGCCGTCCTTTGTATTGCGGGCCCGACGGCCGCGGGCAAAAGCGCGCTGGCGATGGCCCTGGCCGAGCGCTGGCCGGTCGAGATCGTCAGCGTCGATTCGGCGCTGGTCTATCGCGGCATGGACATCGGCACCGCCAAGCCGAGCGTTGCCGACCGCGCCGCGGTGCCGCACCACCTGATCGACATCCGCGAGCCCGACGCGCCGTACTCGGCCGCCTTGTTCGCCGCCGATGCGCAGCGCGTCTGCGCCGACATCGCCGCGCGTGGCAAGTTCGCACTGCTGGTCGGCGGCACGATGTTGTACTTCAAGGCGCTGGCCGGTGGGCTCGACGCGATGCCCGCGGCGGATGCGGCGATCCGCGCCGAGATCGAAGCGCGAGCGGCCTCGCGCGGCTGGCCTGCGCTGCACGACGAACTGGCGCGCGTCGATGCCGCCACCGCCGCGCGGCTGCCGCCCCACGACGCGCAGCGCATCGGCCGCGCACTCGAAGTCTGGCGGGCCACGGGCCGCACGCTGTCGAGCTTTCACACGCAGCCCAAAGCGGACGCTGCACTGCCGCTGATCTCGCTCGAGCCCGATGACCGGTCGTGGCTGCATGCGCGCATCGCCGAGCGCTTCGCCGCGATGCTCGACGGCGGCCTGCTCGATGAAGTGCGGCGCCTGCGCGAACAGCCCGGCGTGCACGCCGATCTGCCGTCGATGCGTGCCGTCGGCTACCGGCAGGCGTGGCAAGCGCTCGACGCCGGTCTGGCTGGCGAGGCCCTGCGCGACGACGTGCGCGAGCGCGCCGTCGCCGCCACGCGCCAGCTCGCCAAGCGCCAACTGACGTGGCTGCGCGGGGTGCCGCAGCGCCAGCGCGTGGCCTGCGATGCGCCGGATGCGATCGCGCAGAGTTTGCGCATCGCCGGCGAACTTTGGAAACGTGCATGAGCCTGTTGTCAGTGCAGGGCCTCACGAAGCGCTTCGGCACGAGCCCGGTGTTCGCCGATGTCAGCTTCACGCTCGCGCCGGGTGAGTTGGTGGCGGTGCTCGGCGAATCGGGCGTCGGCAAGTCGACGCTGCTCAACTGCATCGCCGGGCTCGAGCCGGCCGACGCCGGCCAGGTGCATCTGCACGGCCGGCCGCTGCCGTGGCACGACGAGACCGCGCTCGCGCATTGGCGGCGCCAGCATCTCGGCTTCGTCTTCCAGGCCTTTCACGTGCTGCCGCACCTGAGCGTGGCGCAGAACGTGGCGCTGCCGCTGCTGTTGCTGCAGCGGCCCGATGCGGCACGCGTGCAATCGCTGCTGGCGAGCGTCGGCCTCGAAGACCTGGCAGATCGCGCGCCGCGCACCTTGTCAGGCGGCCAGTTGCAGCGCGTGGCGATCGCCCGTGCGCTCGTGCATGCGCCGCCGCTGGTGCTGGCCGACGAGCCGACCGGCAACCTCGATCCGGCGACAGCCGAGCGCGTGATCGAGTTGCTGGCGCAGCAGGTGCGCGCAGCGGGCGCGGCGTGTCTGGTCGCCACGCACTCGCAAGCCGCCGCGGCGCGCGCCGACCGCGTGTTGCGGCTCACCGCAACCGGCATCGAATGACCGGCCTGCTGCGCCACCTCGTCTGGCCCGAGTGGCGCGCCCACCCGTGGCGCCAGGCGATGGCGGTGCTGGCCGTCGCGCTCGGCGTGGCACTGGCCTGGTCGGTGCATTTGATCAACGGCTCCGCCCTCGCCGAGTTCGCCGGCGCCGTGCGTGCGGTGCAAGGCGAGCCGGATGCATCGCTCGTCTGCGCAGCGCGCGAAGGCTGCGACGACGCGGTCATCGACACGCTGGCTGTACGCGCCGATGTCGTCGTCGCCGTGCCCGTCGTCGAGATCGACAGCTACGCGCTCGATGGCCAGGGCCAACGTGTTTCGCTGCGGCTGCTCGGCATCGATGCGCTGCAGGTCGCGGCGGTCGCACCCGCGCTGATGCCGCGCCCGGCGGCTGATGAAACACGTACCGCGCTCGTCGACCCTGACGCCCTCTTCCTCAATCCTGCGGCGATGCGCCGGCTCGGCGCCAAAGAAGGCCAGAGGCTGCGCGTGCAGCACGGCACGACGACGATCGCGCTGCGCGTGGCCGGCCGGGTGGCAGCGGACGGCACGGCGCTGGCGGTGCTGGACATCGCCGGTGCGCAGCACCACTTCGGCTTCGGCCAACGCCTGTCGCGCATCGACCTGCGCCTGGCCGCGGGCGCCGATGCCGCCGCGCTGCCGGTCCCGACCGGCTGGCGCATCGCCCGCGCTGACGACGCCGAACAACGCGTCTCCAACGTCTCGCGCGCCTACCGCGTCAACCTCACGGTGTTGGCACTCGTGGCGCTGTTCGTCGGCGCGTTTCTCGTTTTTGCGGTGATGGCGTTGTCGGTGGCGCAGCGCGTGCCGTCGCTGGCGCTGCTCGGCGTGTTGGGTTTGTCGGCTGCGGAGCGCGCGCGCCTGGTGCGCGCCGAGTGCGTCTTGCTCGGCGTGGCCGGCAGCGCGCTCGGCATCGCACTCGGCACGCTGCTCGCGTTCTTCGCGCTGCGCTGGCTGGCCGGCGACCTCGGCGGCGGCTACTTTCCCGGTATCGCGCCGCGTTTGCAGTTTTCCTGGCCGGGCGCGATCGTGTTTGCGCTGCTCGGTGTCGTGGCGACGATGCTCGGCGGCTGGCTGCCGGCGCGGCAGGCTGCCACGCTCGCGCCGGCGCAGGCACTCAAAGGCTTGGGCGGTGCGTCGTTCGCGCGCGGGCCGGTGTGGCGT
>JANNJX010000088.1:0-4746 GCA_031396005.1 Burkholderiales bacterium | reverse complement strand
CGTCCTGGCGGTGCATCAGGTTGCGCCGCGGCTCGATGTGTTCGATCACGCCTTCGTCGCCGCTGTCTTGCCACCGAACCATGTCGCCCACGACGCATTCGCTTTTCTAGCCGCGCGTGTGGCACAGCAGGCGCCGTCCTTCCGGCGTTTCCACCAGGCAACGGCGGCCATGCACGCCGACCACCCGCCCGAGGTCGAGCGCCGCGAATTTGCTCAAGAAGTCAACGCGTCCACCTTGGCGGCGCAGATGAAGTCGTTGACCGAGATGCCGCCGACGGAATGCGTGTTGAAGCGCAGCGTGCAGCGGTTGTAGCCGAATGCGATGTCGGGGTGATGGTCTTCGCGGTGCGCGATCCACGCGACCGCATTGACGAAGGCCATCGTGCGGTGGTAGTCGTCAAAGCGGCAGGTCTTCTCGATCGCGCCGTCCACCAACGACCAGCCGGGCGCATCGCGCAGATGGCGATCGACCTCGGCCACGCTCATCGCGCTGTGGCCTTCGAGCGCTCGGCAGCGTTGTTCGGCAAGACTCATGTCTGCGGCTCCAGTTTCAGCGCCGCCAGGCGCTCGGCCGCCGGCGGGTGCGAGTAGTAGAAGCGCGCGTACAGCGGGTCGGGTGTCAGCGTGCCGGCATTGTCTTCATGCAGCTTCACGAGGGCCTGCGCCAGGTCGCGCCCGCTCGATTGCGCACAGGCATAGGCGTCGGCCTCGAACTCGTGCCGGCGCGACAGCGCCGCCGCCAACGGCGTGACGAGAAAGCCGAACGGCGGCAGTGCGAACATCAGCAGCATCAACGCCAGCGCGTCGTTGGGCACCGCACCGAGATTCGGCGTGACACCCAGCCCGGTATAGAACCACTGCTGCTGCGCCAGCCAGCCGAGCAGCGCCAGCGCGGCGAGGCTCGCAGCAAACATCATCAGCATGCGCTTGGGCACATGCTTCAACTTGAAGTGGCCGAGCTCATGCGCGAGCACGGCCTCGACTTCCGACGGCGACAAGCGTGTCAGCAGCGTGTCGAAGAAGACGACGCGCTTGGCTGAGCCCAGGCCGGTGAAGTACGCATTCGAATGAGCCGAGCGCTTGCTGCCGTCCATCACGAACAGGCCCTTGGCGCGAAAGCCGCAGCGTGTCATCAGCGCGCTGACACGCTCGGCCAACGACGCATCCGGCAGCGGCGAGAACTTGTTGAACAGCGGCGCGATGACGGTCGGGTAAAGCAGCAGCATCAGCAACTGAAAAGCCGTCCATGCGACCCACGCCCACAGCCACCACCATGAACCGGCCGCGCCCATGATCCACAGCACCAGCGCCGCCAACGGCAGACCGATCGCCGCGCCGACGAGTGCGCCCTTGGCAGCATCGAACAAGTACAGCTTCCAGGTCATGCGGTTGAAGCCGAAGCGCTGCTCGATGCGAAACGTGTTCCAGGCGTCGAGTGGCATCTCGACGATGCTGCCGATCGCCGCCACCGCGCCGAGCAAGGCGAGCTGGTAAGCCATCGAACCGAAGCGCGGCTGCACCGCATCGCGCACCCAGCCGTTGACTGCATCGAGCCCGCCGAGCAGCGTCCACGCCAGCAGCAGCGCGGTGCCGAAGGCCAGGTTCACCAGTCCGAAGCGGCCGCGCGCCAGCGTGTAGTCGGCGGCCTTTTGATGCGCTTGCAGCGACACCGTGCCGACGAACGCGGCGGGCACCGCGCCTCGGTGCGCAGCCACATGCCGCATCTGCCGCAGCGCCAGCCAGTTCTTGAGCATGAAACTCGAGATGACGGCCGCAGCGAACAACGAGGTCAAAAGCAATGAATCCATGGGGCGCAAGTGTAGGGCTGCGACAATCGCCGCGCTGTAAGACACGGACGCCCCATGGCTGACACCATCGACACGCCCACGCTCGTCAAGAACGACAACAACCTGATCTGGATCGACCTTGAGATGACGGGCCTGTCGCCCGAGCGCGACCGCATCATCGAGATCGCCGTCATCGTCACCGACCCGCAGTGCGCCGTTCGCGTCGAAGGCCCGGTGTTCGCCGTGCACCAGAGCGACGCCGTGCTCGACGGCATGGATGCCTGGAACCGGGGCACGCATGGCAAGAGCGGCCTGGTCGACCGCGTCAAGGCGTCCACCGTCGACGAGGCCCATGCCAGCGCCGAAGTGATTGCCTGGCTGTCGCAGTACGTGGCGGCCAGCAAAAGCCCGATGTGCGGCAACACGATCTGCCAGGATCGGCGTTTTCTGGCCAACCACATGCCGGCGCTCGAAGCCTTTTTCCACTACCGCAACCTCGACGTCAGCACGTTGAAGGAGCTGGCGCGGCGCTGGAAGCCTGCCGCGCTGGAGGGTTTGAAGAAAGCCCAGTCGCACACCGCACTTGCCGACGTGCACGAGTCGATCGATGAGTTGCTGCACTACCGGCGCACGCTGCTGGCAGCCTAGGATGGACGACCCCCACGTCGCTTCACTCCTGCCCCGCGAGGGGCGATCAGTGGCTTCGGACGGCCGGGCGCCAGTGACACGCATCCGAATTGCAACCACTTGCGTACAACAGCGCTGTGACAGCCGATTTCACTGACCGCAACGCGGCGCTGGCGCAGGCGCTGTCGCGTGTCGCCTTGGGCGACCGCAATGCCCTGGCCACGATCTACAACGCCGCCAGCGCGCACCTGCTGGGCGTGATCCTGCGCATCCAGCGCGACCGCGCCCAGGCCGAAGACGTGCTGCAGGACATCTTCGTCAGCATCTGGCGCAACGCCCAGGGCTACGACGCCGCACGCTCGCAGCCGATGACCTGGCTGACCAGCATCGCCCGCAACCGTGCCATCGACAGCTTGCGCCGCCGCAAGGCCGAGGTGTCGACCGTCAGCGCGCACCTCGGCGACGACGACGACACCAACCTCGTCGACACCATCGCCTCCGCCGATTCGAGCCCGATGGAGCTGATGCAGCAAGCGGCGCAGGCGCGCGCGGTGACGCATTGCATCGGCGCGCTGTCGGCCGAGCAGCAGCAGTGCGTGGCGCTGGCCTACTACCAGGGTTTGTCGCATTCCGAGGTGGCGCAGCATCTGCGGCAGCCGCTGGGCACCGTGAAGAGCTGGGTGCGGCGGGCGCTGATGGCACTCAAAGACTGTCTCGGCGCGGCACGGTTGACCTGACATGGACTACTCCCGCCGCGACCTCGCCGACCGCCTCGCCGCCGAGTACGTGCTCGGCACCTTGCGCGGGCCGGCGCGTCGGCGCTTCGAAACGCTGCAGGCCGCGCATCCGTTGCTGCGCGACGCCGTGGCGCAGTGGCAGCAGCGCCTGTCGCCGCTGTCAGTCACGGTCGAGGACGTGACGCCATCGGCGCAGGTGTGGCGCAGCATCGAGGCACGTCTGTTCGGTGAGCGCGCGGTGACGCCGACGCCGACGCTTTGGCAGCGTCTCGCGCTGTGGCGCGGCCTGGCCGGTGTGGCCACGGCAGCGACGGTGGCAATGTTCATGGTGAGCAGCCGCGTGCCGCCACCGCAGGCGCCGATCATCGTCGTGCTCGGTTCGAACCCCGAAGCGGCGCAAGCGCTCAATGCCAGCTTCGTCGCCAGCGTCACCGCCGATGGCCGTGCGCTGGTGCTGCGGCCGATCAATGATTTGTCGCCGACCCCGGGCCGCGCGCTCGAGTTGTGGGCGGTGCCGGCGCAAGGCGCGCCGCGATCGCTCGGCCTGGTTCGCGAAAGCGGCGCGACGACGGTGCTGCGCACGCAACTGCTGCGCGACACGGCGGCATTTGCCGTCAGTGTCGAGCCTGCGGGTGGCTCGACCACCGGCGCGCCGACCGGCCCGATCGTATCCGTCGGTAAGCTGCAAATCTAAATCGCATCCGATCTCCAGGTGTCTGCGTAGAGGGACCCAGGACGCGCATCGAGTCGCGTGTCCCCCCTCTCACATGCCCCCCCTACAGGAGATCGACATGACCCTCTCTCGCAAGTCGGCTGCGCTGGCAGCCATTCCGCTGGCCATCGCCGCCTTGGCCAGCACCGCGTTGGCCTCCAGCCACCGCGAAGCGCCCTTCATCACCACCGCGCCCAAGGTCGACGGCACCGACTTCTACATGTTCATGAGCTACGAAGCCGGCCGCTCGGACTACGTGACCGTGATCTCGAACTACCAGCCGCTGCAAGCCCCGTACGGCGGTCCGAACTACTTCAAGATGGACCCGAACGCGCTGTATGAGATTCATCTCGACAACAACGGCGACGCCAAGGAAGACATCACCTTCCAGTTCCGCTTTCAGAACAAATTCAACAACGTGACGTTGCCGATCGGCGGCAAGAACGTCTCGATCCCGCTGACGCAGGCCGGACAGGTCACCGCACCGAACGCGGCAACGCTCAACGTCAATGAAACCTTCACCGTCGACGTCGTGCGCAGCGACCGCCGTGGCGGCCAGCGCAGCTCGGTCACCAACGCCAGCGGTGGCAGCAAGACCTTCGACAAGCCGGTGGACAACATCGGCACCAAGACCATCCCCAACTACGCCGCCTACGCCGACCAGCACATCTACACGGTCAATGTGCCCGGCTGCAACATGCCCGCCAGGCTGTTCGTCGGCCAGCGCCAGGGTGGTGATGTTGGCGTCGTCGATCGTGTTCGGCACGGCGCCGATGAGGGCCGGGTTCGTGATCACCTCGACCGGTGCATTCACAAGGTCGAAAATCGTGCCCAGGTTGACCGCGAAGGCTTCCTTGCGTTGGCCGACAAAGAGCTTGGCCGG
>JANNJX010000074.1:0-2057 GCA_031396005.1 Burkholderiales bacterium | reverse complement strand
TTGATGTTCATCAACCAGGACACGGCCTTTCCGCACGTCAAGGCCGGCAAGCTGCGCGCGTTGGCCGTGTCCAGCCTGCAGCGCAACCCGCTGTTCCCGGACACGCCGACGATCCACGAGAGCGGCATCCCGAATTTCCAGGCGCTGTCGTGGTCGGGGCTGTCGGTGGCGAAAGGCACGCCGCAGCCGATCGTCGACAAGCTCGAGACGGCTCTGCGCAAGGTGATGACCTCACCCGATATCAAGCAGAAGCTCGAAACGCTCGGCTTCGTCGTGCCGGCACCGGGCGGCGCGAGCTACGCCAAGTTCGTGTCCAGCGAGATCGACCTGTGGACCAAGGTCATCAAGACCGCGGGCATCAAACCGGAATGAGCGAGTGAGCGCGGTGGCTCCGCTGACGATCCGCATGCACGAGCGCGACAACGTCGTGATCCGGATGCATGAGCGCGACAACGTTGCCATCGTCGCCAACGACGGCGGCCTTGCGCCGGGCGCCGTGCTGCCGTCGGGTCTCGTGCTGCTCGAGCGTGTGCCGCAGGGGCACAAGGTGGCGCTGGTGGACATCGCAGCCGATGCGCCGGTGCTGCGTTACGGCATCCCGATCGGCTTTGCGTTGAATGACATTGCGGCCGGCAGTTGGGTCCACGAGCGCTTGCTGCAGATGCCCGACGCGCGCGGGCTCGACGGTTTGCCGATCGCCACCGTCGAGCCGCCGTCACTGCCGGCGCTCGACGGCCACACCTTCGAAGGTTTTCGCAACGCCGATGGCTCGGTCGGCACGCGCAACATCCTGGCGATCACGACGACGGTGCAATGCGTCGCCGGCGTGCTCGACTTCGCGGTGCAGCGCATCAAGGCCGAGCTGCTGCCGAAGTTTCCCAACGTCGACGACGTGGTGGGCCTCGAACATACCTACGGCTGCGGTGTGGCGATCGACGCGCCCGGCGCCGAGATCCCGATCCGCACGCTGCGCAACATCAGCCTCAATCCGAACTTCGGCGGTGAGGTGATGTTGGTCAGCCTCGGCTGCGAGAAGCTGCAGCCTGAGCGGCTGTTGCCGCCGGGCACGTTCGCAATCGCGGCAGTCGAGGAGCCCACGCTCGACGTGGTCTGCCTGCAAGACGACAAGCATGTCGGCTTCATGTCGATGATCGAGTCGATCATGCGCACTGCCGAGCAGCATCTGCAAAGACTGAACGCGCGACGGCGCGAAACCGTGCCGGCGAGCGAGCTGATCGTCGGCGTGCAATGCGGCGGCAGCGATGCCTTTTCCGGCGTCACCGCGAATCCCGCCGTCGGCTTCTGCACCGATCTGCTGGTGCGCGCCGGTGCTGCGGTGATGTTCTCGGAAACCACCGAGGTGCGCGACGGCATCGACCAGCTCACCTCGCGCGCCACCACGGCCGAAGTTGCGCAGCGCATGATCGACGAGATGGCCTGGTACGACGCGTATCTCCAGCGCGGCAAGGTCGATCGCAGCGCGAACACGACGCCCGGCAACAAGAAGGGCGGCCTGTCAAACATCGTCGAGAAGGCGATGGGCTCGATCGTCAAGTCGGGCTCGGCGCCGATCGCCAACGTGCTCTCGCCCGGCGAGAAGTTGAAAGGCAAGGGCCTGACCTACGCTGCCACGCCGGCCAGCGATTTCATCTGCGGCACGCTGCAACTCGCGGCCGGCATGAACCTGCATGTCTTCACCACCGGCCGCGGCACGCCCTACGGCCTGGCTGCCGTGCCCGTGATCAAGGTGGCGACGCGCAGCGATCTCGCGCGGCGCTGGCACGACCTGATGGACGTCAACGCCGGCAAGATCGCCGACGGCACGGCGACGATCGAAGACGTCGGCTGGGAGCTGTTCCGCCTGATGCTCGACGTGGCCAGCGGTCGCAAGAAGACTTGGGCCGAGCAGTGGAAACTGCACAACGCGCTGGTGCTGTTCAACCCCGCACCCGTCACATGACACGAAGGGAACCTGTAATGAGAGAGAACAAACTGCGCACGCTGTGGTCGCAAGGCAAGCCCGCCATCAACGGCTGGCTCGCCGTGCCCAACGGCTT
>JANNJX010000061.1:0-2571 GCA_031396005.1 Burkholderiales bacterium | reverse complement strand
ACCGGCACGGTCGATCAGATCACGGCGCGCGCGCTGGTCGCGCTCGCCTGAGGAGACAAAACGCATGGACATCGCAGGCAAGGTTTTCATCGTCACCGGCGGCGCCTCGGGCCTGGGCGAAGGCACGGCGCGCATGCTGGCCAAGGAAGGCGGCAAGGTCGTCGTTGCCGACGTGCAGGCCGACAAGGGCCAAGCGCTCGCCAAGGAGATCGGCGGCGCCTTCGTCAAGTGCGATGTCACGCAGGAAGCCGACGCGCAGGCTGCGGTCGCCCAGGCCGTGTCGATGGGCAAGCTGATGGGGCTGGTCAATTGCGCCGGCATCGCCATCGGCGCCAAGACGGTCGGCAAGGACGGGCCGCACCCGCTGGCCTCGTTCGCGCGCGTGATCAACACCAACCTGATCGGCAGCTTCAACATGATCCGCGTCGCGGCCGACGCGATGTGCAAGAACGAACCCGAGGCGACGAAGGAGCGCGGCGTGCTGATCAACACCGCCAGCGTCGCCGCCTACGACGGCCAGATCGGCCAGGCTGCCTACTCGGCGAGCAAGGGCGGCATCGCCGGTATGACGCTGCCGATCGCGCGCGACCTGGCGCGCAACGGCATCCGCTGCATGACCATCGCGCCCGGCATCTTCGGCACGCCGATGATGTTCGGCATGCCGCAGGAAGTGCAGGACTCGCTGGCGGCGAGCGTGCCCTTCCCGTCGCGCCTGGGCACGCCGGCGGACTACGCCAAACTCGTCAAGCACATCGTCGAGAACGAGATGTTGAACGGCGAGGTGATCCGGCTCGATGGGGCGATTCGGCTGGCGCCGAAGTAGCCACACAGTCCGACCCTGCGCGCAGCGGGCTCCGAGGGTGCACTCGTTTCACCCGGCCATGAAAAAAGCCCTGGAGCGCGATGCCCCAGGGCTCGGTGCGCGGGGCAGAACCCCGCCCGCGATCGGTCAGAACCGGTAGTTCGCCGAGACGAACAGCGTGCGAGCACGCGCGTCGTACTGGTTGATGTCGTAGCCGGCCTGGAACTGGTTCGACACCGGAACGAAGATCGGCGGATCCTGGTCGAAGACATTCTTCAGACCTACCCCGAGGCGCAGATTCTTGATCCCCGTGTAGAAGACGGACGCGTCGAACAGCATCTGGTCAGAGATGTAGTTGCGCTCGCCGTCGATCTGGCGGTCGCCGGTGCGGTAGCCGTTGTAGTAGTTCTGCGCCACCGTGAAAGCCCACGGCCCCGTCGAGTACGTCGCCGACAGCCGGTGCTTCCAGCGCAGAATCACGCCGCCGCTGTCGGAATCGATCACCGGCGTTCCGTCGGGCTCGACCAGGGTTCCGACCTTGCGCGAAATCGCGCCGCTCGGGCTGGTCTGATCGAACTTGATCATGTACGTGCCGTTCAAGCCGATATCCAGACGACCGCCCGGCACCTGAAAGCGGCCACTGAGGTCCACGTCCACACCTGAGAGCTTGGCCAACCCGAGGTTGGCCAGAATCGCCCGCGTCTGCGTGACGGACCCGGCAGCGTCGAGGTCCACGAGGCTGGCGAACGACGAGTCACCTGCGCGGAACCGCGAGACGATCTCCTGGGTCGACGGCGTCGAGATCAGGTCCTCGACGGTCATGCGCCAATAGTCGAACGTGGCACTGAAGCTGTCCGTCGGCTGCAACACGATACCTATCGTCGACTGGCGAGACTTCTCCGGCTTCAGGAGCGGGTTGCCGCCGCTGACTTCCGGCACCTGCAGGTTCGGCTCGTCCGGGAACGCCGGGTCGGTGAACTGCGCAGACGTTCCGACTGTTTGCGGCAACCACAACTCGCCCAGCAGCGGCGCGCGGAACCCTGTGCCGACACTGCCACGCAGAACCACCTGCCTTACAGGCTGGAACCGCGCGCTGAGTTTGTAGGTGTTGGCCGTGCCCACGTCGTTGTAGCGGTCCTGGCGAGCGGCCGCGTTCAGCTCCAGACTCTTGATCACCGGCGCCACCACCTCGAGGAACGCCGACTTGATGTTGCGGTCGCGGTCGATCGGCGGCGTGGCACCGCCCAGACCGGCGATATCGCCGCTGAACAGCGCAGCGCTGGGCTCGGTCTTGATCGACTCCTTGCGGTACTGGGCGCCGACGGCGTAGCTCAATGAGCCGCCTGCAAGCGCCAGGATGTCGCCGGTCACCTTCCCGTCCAGCGACTGTAGCTTGGTCGTGCCTTCGAGCGTCGCTCCGGTGTACGCGGCGTCGGCGATCGCCGCCCTGAACGCGTCCGTCAGGTCCAATGACCACGGGTTGTAGTCGGGGCTGTTCTGCACCGCACGGGCGTAAGCCACCTGGGAGAAGTAGCCGGCCGGCACGGTGCCCGACAGCTTGTACCTGCTGTCCGCAAACGCGAACTCGTAGCTGTGATTGGCAATGTCGCCACGCGCGCCGATGACGAGGCGGGTCTGCTCGTTCTTGTCCTTGCTGGTGCGGGGACCGAAGTCGAAGACGCGGGAGGTCACCGCGAACGGCAAGCCTGCGTTGGCCGCGACGTCGGCACCGAAGCCCTGGGCGGTCAGGTAATCGATGCCGGTCTGGT
>JANNJX010000058.1:0-2000 GCA_031396005.1 Burkholderiales bacterium | reverse complement strand
CGCCACGTCGGCCGGCCGTGGTTGCACTGGTCGCTGCGCTCGGTGGCTTCCATGTCGCGCAACAGCGCGTTCATCTCTTCGACCGTGAGGCGGCGGTTGGCTCGCACGGCGGCGTGGCAGGCCAGCGTCGACAGCAGTTCGTCGCGCGTGCGTTCGACGACGCGGCTGGCCTCGTGTTGCGCCAGCTCGGCGAGCACCGAGCGGGCCAGCGCTACGGGGTCGGCGTCGGCGAGTGCGGCCGGACGCGAGCGCACGGCGAGTGTCTGCGCCGACAGCGGCGCCACGTCGAGGCCGAGTGCCTGCAGCGTCGCCGCGTGTTCTTCGGCCGCGGCCATTTCGCCGAGCGTGGCGGAAAAGGTGACCGGAATCAGCAGCGCCTGCGCGTCGAGACTCGCGCTGCCGAGTTGGCGCTTCATGCGCTCGTAGACGATGCGCTCGTGCGCGGCGTGCATGTCGACGATGACCAGGCCCCGCGTGTTCTCTGCCAGGATGTAGACGCCGCCGAGTTGGGCCATGGCGTGGCCGAGAGGCCATTCGGTGCTCGTGGCTGGCGGCGCCGTCACGTAAGGCGGCGGCGACGGTTCGCGCGCAAACAGTGCGGCCGCCGTCTGCAGTGCGAGGCCGGGCTGCGTGGGGGCGTCGTAGCGGGTGAACACAGGCGCTGCTTGCGGCAAAACAGTCGGCGCGCCGACAGCGCTGCCGCCGACCGCCAGCGCACGCGGCGTCGCCAGGGCAGCCTCCACCGCGCGCCGCACCGCTTCGTGCACCTCTCGCCCGTCACGAAAGCGCACTTCGATCTTCGTCGGGTGCACGTTGACATCGACGCGCTCGGGGTCGATGTCGATGAAGAGGGCGTACACCGGTTGGCGCGCGCCGTGCAGCACGTCGTCGAAGGCGCTCCTCACGCCATGCGCGACGCCGCGGTCGCGCACGTAGCGACCGTTGATGTAGACGTACTGATGGTCGGCGCGGGCGCGCGCGGCGTCGGGCGTGCCGACGCGGCCGGTCAGCGTGAGCGGCCCCGCGCCGCCCTGCAGCGCCAGGCTGGCCGCCATGAACTCGGCACCCATCACGTCGGACAGCCGCGCGTTGCGCGTCGCAGCCGCGCGCCACTGCGTCACCAGCCGGCCTTCGTGCCAGATGGCGAACGACACATCCGGCCGCGCCAGCGCGTGGCGGCGCACGGCCTCGACACAGTGGGCGAGTTCCGTGGCGTCGCTCTTCAAGAACTTGCGCCGCGCCGGCGTGGCGAAGAAAAGCTCGCGCACCTCGACCGTCGTGCCGACCGCGCGCGCCACCGGGCCGGTCTCGCCGCTGCGCGCATCCAGGCGCACCGCCTGCGCCGCGCCGGGCGTGCGGCTGGCCAGGGTCAGCTCGGCGATCGAGGCCACGGCGGCCAGCGCCTCGCCGCGAAAACCCATCGTGCCGACACGCTCGAGATCGGCCAGCGAGGCAATCTTGCTGGTCGCGTGGCGGCGCAGCGCCAGCGCCAGCTCATCGCGCGGGATGCCGGCGCCGTCGTCCTCGACGACGATCTGGCGCACGCCGCCAGCGGCCAGCCTGACCACGATCTGCGAGGCGCCGGCGTCCAGGGCGTTGTCCACGAGTTCGCGCACCACCGAGGCCGGCCGCTCGACGACTTCACCGGCCGCGATCTGGCTGACCAACTCGACAGGCAGCTCGCGGATCGGGCGGCGGGGCGGCGGGGTAGCGTGGGGCAGAACAGCGGACACCGTGCAATTGTGGCTCGGACCGTTCGCCCTGAGGTATCGAAGGGATGCGCGGGCTCCCTTCGATACCTCAGGGCAGTCGGACTCTCAGCCCGACCCTTCGATACCTCAGGGTGAGCGGGAGGCAGAGGCCGCGATAATCGCGCCCCAACATGGAAATCATCACCTTCCTCATCGACTTCATCCTGCACGTCGACGTCAACGTGCACCCGACGAAAGTGGAGGTGCGCTTTCGCGACGGACGCGAAGTGCACGAAGCCGTTCGACGTG
>JANNJX010000793.1:0-3764 GCA_031396005.1 Burkholderiales bacterium | reverse complement strand
AGCCACTGCGCGGCGCGCTCGGCCAGCATCAGCGTCGGCGCGTTGGTGTTGCCGCTGGTGATCGTCGGCATCGCACTGGCGTCGGCAATCACCAGGCCGTGCACGCCGCGCACGCGCAGCCGCGCATCGAGCACGGCCTGCGGATCGTCGTCGCGGCCCATGCGGCAGGTGCCCACCGGATGGAAGATCGTCGTGCCGATGTCGCCGGCCAGCCGTGACAAGGCCTCGTCGGTCTCGAACTCGACGCCGGGTTTGAGTTCGCGCGGCGCGTACGCGGCCAGCGCCGGCTGGGCGGTAATGCGCCGCGTCAGGCGCAGCGATTGCGCGGCGACGAGGCGGTCGCCGTCCGTGCTGAGGTAGCACGGCGCGATCTTCGGCGCGTCGTCGGCGCGCGGCGAAGCGATGCGCACGCTGCCGCGCGCTTCGGGGTTCAGGTTGCACACGCTGGCCGTGAAAGCCGGGTAGGCATGCAGCGGCTCGCCGAAGGCGTCGAGCGACAGCGGCTGCACGTGGTACTGGAGGTTCGGCCACTCACGCTCGGGCGACGAGCGCGCGAAGGCGCCGAGCTGCGACGGCGCCATGCTCATCGGCCCGCGTTGCGTCAGCGCGTACTGCAAGCCGATGCGCGCCTTGCCCGGCCAGGTGCTGGCCAGCGTGTTCAGCGTGCCGCTGCGGGGCAGGCCCGAGACGCCGAAGACGGCGCGGATCTGCAGATGGTCCTGCAGGTTCTCGCCGACCCCGGGCAGATCGTGCAGCACCTCGATGCCGTGCTCGCGCAACAGCGCTGCCGGCCCGACGCCCGAGAGCTGAAGCAACTGCGGCGTGCCGATGGCGCCTGCCGCCATCACCACCGCGCGCGCAGCGCGCAGCGTGTGGGTGCCGTCGCATGTGCGCACCTCGACCCCCGCGGCGTGCAGCGCGCCGTCGCCGTCGCGTTCGATCATCAGCCGCGTCACCATCGCGCCGGTGCGCACGTCGAGGTTGCGCCGGCGCTGCACCGGCCGCAGGAACGCCTTGCTGGCGTTCCAGCGCACGCCGCGCTTCTGATTGACCTCGAAGTAGCCGACGCCTTCGTTGTTGCCGCGGTTGAAGTCATCGCTCGCCGCAATGCCGGCCTGCTGCGCGGCCAGCGCGAACGCGTCGAGCAAGGGCCACGACAGGCGCTGTCTTTCGACGCGCCACTCGGCGCCCGCGCCATGCAGCGCATCGCCGCCGCGCCAGTGGTCTTCGTGCTGCTTGAAGAACGGCAGGCAGGCCTCCCAGCGCCAAGCGTCGTCGCCCACCTGTGCTGCCCAGCCGTCGTAGTCACGCGCCTGGCCGCGCATGTAGATCATGCCGTTGATGCTCGAACAACCGCCGAGCACCTTGCCGCGCGGGTAGCGCAGCACGCGGCCGTTCAGGCCCGCATCGGGCTCGGTCTTGTAGAGCCAGTCGGTGCGCGGGTTGCCGATGCAGTACAGGTAGCCGACGGGGATGTGGATCCACGCGTAGTCGTCACGCCCGCCGGCTTCGAGCAGCAGCACGCGCGTCTTCGCGTCGGCCGACAGGCGGTTGGCGAGCAGGCAGCCTGCCGTGCCGGCGCCGACGACGATGTAGTCCCAGGTGACAGTGTCGCGCACGATCCGCCGCCGCTAGCGCGCGATGTGCGACGCCAGCACCGGAAACAGCTTCGTCAGCCCATCGGCCAGCAGCTCGACCGCCATCGCGGCGAGGATCAGGCCCATCAGCCGTGTCATGACGTTGATGCCGGTGCGGCCGAGCACCTGGGCGATGCGGCCGGAGGCGCTGAAGACGATGTACGTCGCCAGGCCGATGACGACGCCGTAGCCGACCAGCACCGCCTGCTCCCAGACGTGGCGCGTCTTCTCGGCGTAGATGACCATGGTCGAGATCGTCGCCGGGCCGGTCAGCAGCGGGATCGTCAGCGGCACGATGGCGATGGACGCGCCGGCGTCGGCTTTCTGGTTGCCTTCGTCGAGGTCGGCTGGCTTGGCCTCGGCCGGCTGCGCGTTCAACATCTGCAGCGAGCTGATCAAGAGCAGCGTGCCGCCGCCGACCTGGAACGAGGCGATGCTGATGCCGAAGAACTCGATGATCTTCAGACCCGCCACCGCGCTGACGGCGATGACGACGAAGGCCGCGAAGGCCGAGATGTTGATGGTGCGCCGGCGCTGCCCGCGCGACAGGTTCTGCGTGAAGGCGATGAAGAACGGCACGACGCCGATCGGGTTGACGATGGCCAGCAGCGCGATCAACGGCTTCAGGAGATCCATTACCCCGAGCTTAAGCGGCGGCGAGTTGGCGCAGATAGCGCAGCCCGGCCGCCGTGCGCGGCCCGTACCACGACAGCAATTCGCCGTCGACCAGGCGCACCCGCGCCTGCGGGCACAGCGCCTGCGCCTGGGCCACATGCTCGGCCGTGACCGCATACGGCTCGCTCGACAACAGCACCTCGCGCACGCCGGCCAGCCACGGCTCGTCGGCGTGCAGTACGGGGTAGCGCGCCGCGCCGTGCTCGCCGCCGTGCTGCGCCGGCAGCGTCTGCCAGCCGGCGCAGGCCAGCAGGCGCGAGATGTAGGTGTCGCGGGCCACCGTCATCCATGGCTGGCGCCAGATCAGGTAGAGCACGGGCACCTCGGCTGCGGCGTGCGTGGCCGACAGCTCGGTCTGCAACTCGGCGCGCAACGCCGCGGCGCGATCGGCCACGCCAGGCAGCGCGGCGAACACATCGGCGATCTGCGCAATCAGCGCGGCCACGTCGTGCGGCCCGCAAGGATGCGTGACGATGACCTGCGGCACGAACTCGCGCAGCGCCTGGGCCGTCTCGACGCGGTTTTCATCGACGTTGACGAGCGCATGCGTCGGCGCCAGCCGCCGCAGCTTGGCCAGGTTCACATCCTTCGTGCCGCCGACCTTTGGCAGCGCCGCGACATCGTCGGCCGGCTGCGTGCAAAACCCGGTGCGCGCCACCACCCACGGCCCGAGCCCGAGCGCAAACAGCAACTCGGTCAGGCTGGGCACGAGGCTGGCGATACGCAAGGTCATGGCACGGTCATGGGGCAGCGCATGCTACGGGTGAACCCGAATCCGGGTCTGCCAGGCCGCCGAGCCTGTGATTCGGCTGGCCAGAAAACAACATTTTTCTCGCCCCACGTGCACGCGGGCTTGCCGTTCCTGAATAATCGGTTCTCCCTGTCTGGAGGCGGCGCGTTTGCTTGAGTTTTTCGAGCCGGCTCAAAGCTCCACCTAGGTATTTGTGTGTTTCGATAAGGAGCTTGCCGAATGGGCAACAAGCTATACGTGGGCAACCTCGCCTACAGCGTGCGCGACGAGTCGCTGCAATCGGCCTTCGGGCAATTTGGAACCGTCACGTCCGCCAAGGTCATGATGGATCGTGAAACTGGCCGCTCGAAGGGCTTCGGCTTCGTCGAGATGGGCAGCGACGCCGAGGCGCAAGCCGCGATCAATGGCATGAACGGTCAGCCGCTCGAAGGCCGCCCGATCGTCGTCAACGAGGCCCGTCCGCGCGAAGAGCGTCCGGGTGGCTTCGGGGGCGGCGGTGGTGGCCGCAGCGGCGGCGGCGGTGGTGGCTACGGCGGTGGCGGTGGCGGCGGCTACGGCGGTGGTGGCGGCGGCGGTGGCCGCAGCGGCGGTGGCGGTGGTGGCCGCAGCGGTGGCGGCGGCTACGGCGGTGGTGGTGGCAGCGGTGGCGGCAGCTACGGTGGCGGTGGTGGCCGCGGCCAAGGTTACTGAGGCCTTTCGCT
>JANNJX010000765.1:0-2212 GCA_031396005.1 Burkholderiales bacterium | reverse complement strand
CAACGACCTGGCCTTCGGCGGCTACGGCAACGACGTCGTCTTCGGCGAAGCCGGCGACGACATCCTGCAAGGCAACAGCGGCAACGACATCCCGCACGTCGGTGAAGTGGCCTTCGATGGCGGCCGCGGCGGCCATGGCCGGGCTCACCAGGTGCGTGCGCCCACCGCGGCCTTGCCGTCCCTCGAAGTTTCGGTTGCTGGTGGACGCGCAGCGTTCGCCTTCACCCAGCACGTCGTCGTTCATGCCGAGGCACATCGAGCAGCCCGGCTCGCGCCACTCGAAGCCGGCCTCGGCGAAGATGCGATCCAGTCCTTCGCGTTCCGCTTCGGCCTTGACTTGCTGTGAGCCGGGCACGACCAGCGCGCGCACGCTCTTGTGCACGCGATGTCCGCGCACGACATCCGCCGCCGCGCGAAGGTCAGCGAGGCGGGCGTTGGTGCACGAACCGATGAAGACCCGATCAACCGGCACCGACTCGATCGGCGTGCCGGGTGTGAGGCCCATGTAGGTGAGGGCGCGCACCATGGCCTCGGCGTCGCCTGCCGACGCCGCCGCCTTGGGATCCGGCACGTTGCCGGTCACCGGCAGTGACATGTCGGGGCGCGTGCCCCAGGTCACGACGGGTGCCAGCGTGCTGACGTCGATGGTGACGTCGGCGTCGAACCTGGCGCCATCATCGCTGCGGAGCTGGCGCCAGCCTTCGACGGCGGCATCCCAGTCGGCATCCTTCGGCGCATGGGGCCGGCCCTTGAGATAGCTGAAGGTGGTGGTGTCGGGCGCGACCAGCGCGCTGCGCGCGCCGGCCTCGATGCTCATGTTGCAGAGCGTCATCCGCTCTTCCATCGAGAACGACGCGACCAGCGGGCCACCGAGCTCGAGCGCGTAGCCGGTGCCGCCGCTGAAGCCGAGATTCGCGATCAGCGCCAGGGCCACGTCCTTTGCCGTCACGCCCTGCATCAGCCGGCCGGTGAATTGCACGCGCATGGCCTTGGGCTTCTGCTGCACCAGGCACTGCGTGGCGAGCACGTGTTCGACTTCGCTGGTGCCGATGCCAAACGCCAATGCGCCGAAGGCGCCATGGGTGCTGGTATGGCTGTCGCCGCAGACGATCGTGGTGCCCGGCAGCGTGAGGCCGAGTTCCGGACCAATCACGTGGACGATGCCCTGCCGGCCGCTGTCGAAGTCGAACAGCGGCACGCCAAACGCCGGCGCGTTGGTGCGCAGCGCTTCGACCTGCGCGCGCGCGAGCGGATCGGCAATGGGCAGTTCGCGGCCGGCCGTCGGCACGTTGTGGTCGACGGTGGCGAAGGTGAGGTCGGGACGCCGCACTTTTCGGCCCGCCAGGCGCAGGCCTTCAAACGCCTGCGGCGAGGTCACCTCGTGAACGAGGTGGCGATCGACGTAGATCAGGCTGCGGCCATCGTCGAGCACGCGCACCACGTGCGCGTCCCAGACTTTGTCCAGCAACGTGCGCGGACCGCCAGGAGCCCGTCCGGACATCTGTGTCGAATCGGTGTGAATCGGTGGCCTAGACGGCATGATAGGAATGCCGCCTGTCGCGCACGTCGGCCAACGCGTCTTCGATGGCCTGGCCCATTTCCTGTGTCGACAGCACGCGTTCGCCGGGGCCGGCGAGATCGCGCGTCCGCGCGCCGGCCGCCAGCGCGTCTTCGATGGCGTGTTCGATTTCCGCGGCCTGCTTTTCCATCTTCGCCGTGAAGCGGAGCAGCATGGCGGCGCTGGCAATGGCGCCGATCGGGTTCGCCAGCGACTGGCCGGCAATGTCGGGCGCCGAGCCGTGCACCGGCTCGTACAAATCCACGCGGCCGCCCAGTGTTGCTGACGGCAGCAGGCCCAGCGAGCCGGCGACCGAAGCCGCCTGATCGCTCAGGATGTCGCCGAACAGGTTGTCGCACAGCATCACGTCGAAGCTGGTGGGCGAAGTCGCCAGGCGCATGGCCGCGGTGTCGATGAAGACGTGCTCGAGGGCGACGTCGGGATACTGCTTCGCCACCTCGGTGACCACCTTGCGCCACAACTGCGAGCATTCGAGGACGTTGGCCTTGTCGATAGAGGCGACCCGGCCGCGGCGTTCGCGCGCCCGCTCGAAGGCGACGTGGGCCACGCGCTCGACTTCGTGACGCGAATAGATCAGGGTGTTGAACGCGGTGTCGCCCGAGGCCTCGAAGCCGCGCGGCTCGCCGAAGTACA
>JANNJX010000751.1:0-1651 GCA_031396005.1 Burkholderiales bacterium | reverse complement strand
GTTCGGCGACGTGACGAAGATGATGGAGCAGTTCAAGATGCCCGGCATCGACATGACGGCGATCTTGCAGGCGCAGCGCAAGGGCATCGAGTCGCTGGTCGAGGCCAACAAGGCGGCCTTCGAATCGATGCAGGCGCTGGCGCAGCGGCAGAGCGAAATGATGACCGAGGCGATGCAGGGCATGCAGAACGCGGCCAAAAACGGCGTCGGCGGTCTGGCGGACCCGGCCAAGCAGGCGGAGCTGGTTCGCAAAGGCTTCGAGAAGACGCTGGCCGACATGACAGAGCTGGCCGAAATGGCACGGCAGGCGCAGTCCGAGGCGGTCGCGCGAATCACGCAGAGCGCGACCGACGGCGTGCACAGCATCAAGGCGACGGGCAAGTCCAAGTAACCCAAGCAGCGCAAGCAGCCATCGTGGCCTCGCCGTTCAACCTGCCCGACGAGTTCGTCCGCGGCTTCTTCGCCTCCGGCCAGCGCCTGATGCAGTCCCTGGCCGGCACGTCGGGTGCGGACAAGGTGCAGGCGCAAATGCAGGCGCAAGCGCATTATTGGCAGCAGCAGACGTCGCTGTGGATGGGCCTGCTGGCGGCCGGCCAAGGCGGCGAGCCGGTGGCCGCGCCCGAGCGCGGCGACCGCCGCTTCAGCGCTGAAGAGTGGCGCGCCAACCCGTGGTATCGGGTCATCAAGGAAACCTACCTGCTCAACGCGCAGTTGCTCGGCGACATGGTCGAGGGCGCCGCGCTCGATGCCAAGGAAAAACACAAGCTGCGCTTCTACGCCCGCCAGTTCATCGATGCGACGAGCCCGGCCAATTTCGCCGCCACCAACCCGCAGGCGCTGAAGCTGGCGATCGAATCCAACGGGCAGAGCCTGCGCGCCGGCTTGGCCAACCTGCGCCGCGACATGCAGCGCGGCCGCATCGCCATCACCGACGAAACCGCCTTCGAGGTCGGGCGCAATGTCGCGGTCTCGAAGGGCGCGGTGGTATTCGAGAACGAGTTGCTGCAGTTGATCCAGTACGCGCCGTTGACCGCGAAGGTGGCGACGCGGCCGCTCGTGATCGTGCCGCCGTGCATCAACAAGTTCTACATCCTCGACCTGCAGCCCGAGAACTCGTTCGTGCGCTTCGCTGCCGAGCACGGCCAGACGGTGTTCCTGGTGTCGTGGCGCAACGCCGATGCCGGGGTGGCCCACGTCACCTGGGACGATTACGTCGAATCCGGCGCGATCAAGGCGATCGCGGTGGCGCGCTCGATCAGCGGCGCAGACAAGGTCAACGCGGTCGGCTGGTGCGTCGGCGGCACGATCCTCAGCACTGCGCTGGCCGTGCTGCGCGCGCGCGGCGACAAGACCGTGGCCAGCGTGACCTTGCTGACGACCATGCTCGACTTCAGCGAGCCGGGCGACCTCGGCATCTTCATCGACGAGCAGAGCGTGGCTCAAAAGGAGCAGGCCATCGGCCACGGCGGCCTGTATGCCGGCAAGGAGCTCGGCAACGTCTTCCAGACCTTGCGCGCCAACGACCTGATCTGGCCCAACGTCGTCAGCAACTACCTGAAGGGCCAGGCGCCTGCCGCCTTCGACCTGCTGTACTGGAACGCCGACAGCACCAACCTGCCCGGGCCGATGTACGCCTGGTATCTGCGCAACA
>JANNJX010000738.1:0-2422 GCA_031396005.1 Burkholderiales bacterium | reverse complement strand
GCATTCACGACCCATCATGACCATTCAAAAGATCCTGCTCGTCGATGACAGCAAAACCGAGCTGCATCACCTCACCGAAATCCTGACCAAGCGCGGCTACGCCGTGCGCAGCGCCGAGAACGGCGAAGACGCGATGCGCCGTCTGGGCGAGGAAAAGCCCGACCTGATCCTGATGGACGTCGTCATGCCGGGTCAGAACGGCTTTCAGCTGACGCGCGCCATCACCCGCGACCCGCGCTTCTCCGATGTACCGGTGATCATGTGCACCAGCAAGGGCCTGGAGACCGACAAAGTCTGGGGCATGCGCCAGGGCGCGCGCGACTACGTCGTCAAGCCGGTCGATGCCGAGCTGTTGCTCGGCAAGATCAAGAACTTCGACTGACGCTCGTGACGACCCCTCGCTCACTTCGTTCGCACTCCCCCGAGGGGGTGAGTGGCGCGGCCCCACGTCGGCCTGCGCCGACATGGACGCCACGAGCGCGAGCCGCGTCTCGCGGCTCGCCGGGGCCGGGCGCTTGGGCGCGGCCCGGCGCTGGCCCGCGCGTTCGCTTCGAGGCTCACCATGGCTAACCGCGAAGCCTTGCGCGAGCTGCAAACGCGGCTGGCCGCGCGCATGCAGGCGGCGCGCAGCGAGCAGCGTGGCCAGTCATGGCTGGCGGTCGAGTGTCGTGGCCACGGTTTGCTGTTGCCGCTCGAGCAGGCCGGTGAAATCTTTCCGCCGGCCGCCGTGATGCCGGTGCCGCACACGCAGCACTGGTTCGTCGGCGTGGCCAACCTGCGCGGCGGTCTGCACGGCGTGGTCGATCTGGCGCGTTTTCTCGGCCTGCCCGAGGCGCCGACCGCTGAGGCGGTACGCGAGCAGTCGCGCCTGGTCGCCTTCGGCGCGGCGCTCGGCATGAACTGCGCGCTGCTGGTCGACCGCCTGGCCGGCCTGCGCAGCAGCGATCAGATGACGGCGGCGCCGAGTGACGACTCGGCGCGCCCTGCGTTCGCCGGCGGCGTCTTGATCGACCCGGCGCAGCGCCCCTGGCAAACCCTCGACCTGGCCCGGCTGGCCCAGGACGAGCATTTCCTCTCCATCGTCGCCGCCTGAGCCGACGCCTTCAACCCAACAAGCAGATTTTCTCTGGAGGCCTCATGAGTTTCCTCGACAAGTTCAAAGGCAAGGGCCGCGATGCGGACCGCCGCGACGACGACCTGGCTTCGATGTTCGACGAAGTGGTGCCGGTGCGGCCCGACGACATGGTGCTGGCGGGTGCCGGCGGCGGGGGCGGCATGGCCTCGCTTTCGGTGGACTTGAGCGCGCCGACGCAGGCTCCGGCCGTGGCGCCGGGCAACGCCGACTCGTCGATCCTGTCCGAAGTCAATGCAACGGAAACTGGCGGCGACTACAGCGAGACCCGTCTGCCCGGCGCCGATGGCGCCGCGCCCGTGGGCACCGGCCTGCCGTTGATCGGCCACCTGCCGTTGGCACAGCAGCAGCGCGCATTGATCGGCGCGCTGGCACTCGGCCTGGGCGGCCTGATCGGCGGTTCGTGGCTGGCGGTGTCCGCAGCCAACGACGGCGCCTCGCAGGTCGGCGCGACCGGTCAGGCGCTGATGCAATCGCAGCGTTTGGCCAAGTCGGTATCGCAGGCGCTGCTGGGCAGCGACAGCGCCTTCGGCGAAGTGCGCGAGAGCGCCGACGTGCTGGGCAAGAACCTGCGCGCGTTGAAGGACGGCAGCGCCGACGTCAAGGCCGCTGCGTATGCCGCGCAGGGCGCTATCGAACCCCTTGTGCCGCTGGTCGAGCGCGCCGAGAAGAACGCCGCCGTCGTGCTGACGCAGCAGAAGACGCTGACGCAGGTCGGCCAGGCGCTGCGCGCGATCAACCGCCAGTCGTCGGAGCTGCTGGAAACGGCGGAGACGGTGTCGTCGCTGAAGCTGCAGCAGGACGCCAGCGCTGCCGAGTTGTCGGCGGTCGGCCAGTTGGTGATGCTGACGCAGCGCATCGGCAAGAGCGCCAACGAATTCCTGACCACCGAAGGCGTCAGCCCCGAGGCCGTGTTCCTGCTCGGCAAGGACTTGAACTCGTTCCGCGAAATCGCCAACGGCCTGTTGAACGGCAGCGCCGAGTTGCGCCTGGCCGGCACCAAGGACCCGCAGACCCGGGAGCGCCTGCAGCAGTTGGTGACGCAGTACGAAAAGACGCGTACCGACGCCAGCGCCATCCTGAACAATCTGCAGGGCCTGGTGGCGGCGCGTGAAGCGCAGGCCTCGGTCGTGGCCGACAGCGAGCCGCTGCGCAAGGGCCTCGAAGAACTGCAGACCAAGCTCGAAGGCCGTGGCCTGTCCACGGCCAGCATTGCGCTGATCCTGCTCGGCCTGACGGCGGCTGCGCTGTCGGCCCTCGGCCTGCTGCGCCTGTTCGTCGCCGACCAGG
>JANNJX010000729.1:0-4275 GCA_031396005.1 Burkholderiales bacterium | reverse complement strand
ACGCCGCTGCGCCCGCGCCTTGCATCAGCGTCGGCAGCGCTTGTGACAGCACGTCGGCCGCGCCTTCGTTGTCGAGCCAGTCGCGCCACAGCGTGCGGTACGCCGGCCACGCGCGCGGTTGGCCGAGCAGCGCACGCCACGCCTCGCCGGCCGGCCAGGGCTCGGCAGGCGGCGCCTCGTGCAGTTTCTTCGCATAGCGTTCGGCGAACTCGGCCAGGCGCTCGTCGCTCGCGCCCAGTCGCACCAGCGCCGTCAGGGCCATCGGCAGATGGTTCGACAAACTGCCGTCGTACTCGGCGTCCCAGCGCGCGGCGTGCAGGAGCTGGGTGCGCAAGGCGGGCGAATGGAGTGTCTGCATGAGACGAACCATAGCCGACGCTGCATCCGGTAAAGCACCGAGCGCGTAGGTAGGATCGCGCCCTTTGACGCTCGTGATGATGATGCCGTTTGTCGTTCGACCGCTGTTCCCGCTGCTGCTGTGCTTGATGGTGTCGGGCGTGCAAGCCGCGCCGTTCACGCCGAGCGATGACCGGCAGGTGCTCGAACGCGTGCCGGTGCGAACCGGCAACCCGCGGGCGCGCGAGTTGCAGGCGCTGCGCGCGGCCGTGCAGCGCGAGCCGCGCAACGCCGACGCTGCGGCGTTGCTGGCGCGGCACTGGATTGAAGACGCGCTGGCCGAGGGCGACCCGCGCTACGTCGGCTACGCGCAGGCTGCGCTCGCGCCATGGTGGAGCGAAGCCGCGCCGCCACCCGCCGTGCGCGTGCAGCGCGCGGTCGTTCATCAGTACGGCCATCACTTCGACGAAGCGCTGGCGGACTTGTCCGCCGTCACCGCCGCCGAGCCCGAGAACGCCGCGGCCTGGGCGTGGCAGGCGGCCATTCACATGGTGCGCGCCGACTACGGCGCCGCGCGCAAAGCATGTGACGGCCTCGCGCCGTGGACGACGTTGCTCACCGCCACCGCCTGCGAGGCCTATGTCGATTCGCTCAGCGGCCGCGCGGCGCAGGCCGCGAGCGAACTCGGCGACGCTATGGGCCTGGCCGACGCAGACACCTCGCGTGAGGAGCGCGTCTGGGCGCTGACGCGGCTGGCCGAGATCGAGGAACGTCGCGGCGAGTTCGCGGCCGCCGAGAGCGCGTTCCAGCAAGCGCTGGCGCTGGACGTGGCCGACGTGTACCTGCTGTCGGCCTATGCCGACTTCCTGCTCGACCGCGGCCGCGCCGGCGATGTGCTGTCGCTGCTGAAGGACCGTGGCCGCGCCGATGTGCTGCTGCTGCGCTTGGCACTCGCCGCGAAAGCGGCGAACGATCCGCGCGCCGCGAAATGGGCCGACGAGTTGTCGGCGCGCTTCGACGCCGCGCGCGCGCGCGGCGACCGCACGCACGAGAAAGAAGAATCGCGCTTCGCACTCGCGTTGCGCGGCGATGCACCACGCGCGCTGTCGCTCGCGCGCGCCAACCTCGAACAACAGCAGCGCGAGCCCGCAGACATGCGCGTGGTGCTCGAAGCCGCGTTGGCTGCGCGCACGCGCGATGCCGCGGCGCCGGCGTTGCAATGGCTCGACGCGAACAAAGTAGAGAGCACGGTACTGCGCGCACTCGCCGAGCGTGTCAAGGCCTTGCCATGAAGGCGCTGATCGCCCTCCTGCTCGCGTTGCTGCTGCCCACCGCCCACGCGCACAAACCCTCCGACAGCTACCTGAAGATCAACGTCAAGGCCGCGGCGATCGACGGCCAGTGGGACATTGCGCTGCGCGACCTCGACTTCGCGCTCGTGCTCGACGCCGACGGCAACGGCGAGATCACTTGGGGCGAGGTCCGTGCGCGCCACGCCGATATCGCTGCCTACGCCGCGCAGCGGTTGCAGGTCACGGCCGACGACAAGCCTTGCACGATCGAGGTCGGCGAGCAGCAGATCGACGAGCACACCGACGGCCTGTACTCGGTGCTGCCGCTGGCGCTGCAATGCGAAGCAGCATCACCGGCGCGCTTGGCGCTCACCTACACCTTGTTCGCCGACCTCGACCCGCAGCACCGCGGCCTGTTGAACCTGTCGGCGCGCGGCGTCTCGCGCAGCGCCGTGCTCGGCCCGCAACAGGCGATGCAGAGCTTCGAGCTCGGTGAGGTCAACCGCTGGCGGCAGTTCGCCGACTACGTGCGCGAAGGCGTCTGGCACATCTGGATCGGCCTCGACCACATCCTGTTCCTGTTGTCGCTGCTGTTGCCTTCCGTGCTGGTCTGGCAGGCGGGCCAGCGGAAGTGGCAGGCGGTGAACCGCTTTGGCGACGCCTTCGTCGAAGTGCTCAAGGTCGTCACAGCGTTCACGCTGGCGCACTCGATCACGCTGTCGCTGGCCGCGCTCGGCATCGTCGAGCTGCCGTCGCGCCTGGTCGAATCGGTGATCGCCGCGTCGATCATCGTCGCTGCGCTGAACAACATTTGGCCGCGCGTCGTCGGCCGCTTGTGGATGATCGCCTTCGGCTTCGGCCTCGTCCACGGCTTCGGCTTCGCCTCGGTGCTGGCCGACCTCGGCCTGCCGCGCGACGCGCTGGTGATCGCGCTGGTCGGCTTCAACATCGGCGTCGAGCTCGGCCAGCTCGCAATCGTCGTCGTCTTCCTGCCGCTGGCCTATGCGCTGCAGCGCAGCGCGTTCTATCGGCGCTGGGTGATGGTCGGCGGCTCGGCCGTCATCGCAGTGCTGGCCAGCATTTGGTTGGTGGAGCGCGCGTTTGGGTTGAAGCTGCTGAGCATTTAGCGTGAGACCTCGAACGCGTAGGTGATGAACTGGCTCTCCCAGCGCGTCGCGTCCGCCGCCGCGAGTTTGAGTTCGGTGCCGCGCAGCAGCCAGCGGCCCGGCAGCGGCAGCTTGGCGCGGATGCGGCCTTCGCTGTCGGTGCGGTGCCACAGGCCGATGGGAGAGCGCTCGTTGATCAGCTCGACCGGGAAGTCGGGCAGCGGCTTGCCGCCCTGCAGCACCTGGAACACGGCTTCGGTGCCGACGGTCAAGGCGCCGCGCGGCGAGACGCGCAGCGCATCCATCGCCGTGCCGATCGGTTGCGCCGACGCGTCGGCGCCAACGTCGACGCGTGCGCTCTTGGTGTAGTGCTCGCGAAAAGGCAGGCCGCGCGCCTTGAGGTCGGCCCAGGCCGCGAGCACGGCAGCGTTCGGACGGATCTCCTTGAAATAGATCTCTATCTTGTCGGGCGGCAGGTCGATGTCGAACGGTTGCAGTTGCACGAAGCAGGCGAGCGGCTCGCCGGCTGCCCGGTCCTTAGAGCGGAGCAGCGTGGCCTTGTCGGTGAAGCGAAGTTTGTCGAGCGAACGCGCTTTGCCATCGACGGCGACACAGCCGCTTTTGGCGAAGAACTTGTCGTCCACCGCGATCTCGCTGACCGGGAAGCGGTTGCCGGTGCCCAGGGCGAGGCTGCCATTGGGCAGGGGTTCAAACCAGGTGTCGTGCGCAGCCGAGGGCGCGGCTGCGCAGGCGAGCGTGAGGGCAATGAGAGTGGAGGCGACATTCATGCTTGAGCGTACGCGGGCCGGGCAGGGTTGGATGATGGCCGATCATGCACGCACCGTCGCAACGCTCAAAAGTTGGTATTCAGCGACAGCCGGAACGAGCGCGACTCGATCGGATGGAA
Organism: Burkholderiales bacterium; assembly: GCA_031396005.1. Taxonomy (GTDB): domain Bacteria; phylum Pseudomonadota; class Gammaproteobacteria; order Burkholderiales; family Burkholderiaceae_C; genus CADEEN01. The sequence continues at coordinate 634 of JANNJX010000729.1, read as the reverse complement.
GTGGATATCGGCCACCCCCGATGCCGGTTCTCCTGGCAGGCGCGACGTGTAGTAAGCCGCAGCAGGTTGGCGGCGGTGGAGCGGGGGTGCGGGGCGAACGTCATGACAGTTCGCATCGTAGGGCCGGATACGCAGCGCGTCAGCGCGCGGTTGCAAGGGCCTCTTCGAGCGCATCGACGAACAGCTTGGCCACATCGATGCCCGCCTGCTGCGTGATCTCCTGAAACCCGGTCGGGCTGGTGACGTTGATCTCGGTCAGGCTGTCGCCGATGACGTCGATGCCCATCATCAACAAGCCACGCGGCGCGAGTGCGGCGCCGATGCCGCGCGCGATGTCCGTGTCGCGCGCAGACAGCTTCTGCGCCACGCCCTTGCCGCCGGCCGCGAGGTTGCCGCGGATCTCGCTGCCCTGCGGAATGCGCGCCAGGCAGTACGGCACCGGCTCGCCGCCGATGACGACGATGCGCTTGTCGCCTTTGTCGATCTCGGTCAGGTACTTCTGCGCCATCACCGTCACCGCGCCATGCTGGTTCAGCGTCTCGATGATCGAGCCGAGGTTCAGGCCGTCCGGCCCGACGCGGAAGATGCCCATGCCGCCCATGCCGTCGAGCGGTTTCAGGATGATGTCGCGCTG
>JANNJX010000728.1:0-6010 GCA_031396005.1 Burkholderiales bacterium | reverse complement strand
CGGCTGCTCGATCCGACGGCGCGGCTGGTCACGATCACCGGGCCGGCCGGCCTGGGCAAGAGCCGGGTCGCCCACGCGGTCGTGGAGCGCGTGCAGGACCGCTTCGCCAGCGGCGCCGTCGCCGTCTCCTGCACCGGGCTCGTTTCGGTGCGGGCGCAACTGGGCTGCTGTTGCTCGACCGCTTCGAGCATGTGCTGGCGGCGGCGCCGCAGCTCGCCGCCTTGTTGCAGGCTGCCCCCGAACTCAAGGTGTTGGTGACGAGCCAGGTGGCGCTGCGGCTGGACATCGAGCAGCTCGTGACGCTGCCTTCGCTGTTGCAGGATGACGAAAGCGCCGCAGTCGAGATGTTCTGCCGCCTGGCCGCCAACGCAGGCGCGCCGGTCACGGGCGACTGCGCCCGTGCGCAGGCTGCCGCCATCTGCCGCCGGCTGGAGGGCAACCCGCTGGCCATCGAACTCGCAGCCGGTCAGACGCCGATGCTGACGCTGCCGCAGATCCTGCAGTCGCTCGAGCAGCCGCTGGCCATGCTGACCGACCCCGCGCTCGACGTCGAGCCGCCGCAACGCAGCTTGCGCGACGCGATCGCCTGGACCTGCGGCGTACTCGACGCCGATACGCAAGGCTTCCTGCATGCCCTGTCTCTTTTCGGCGGCCACTGCCACGGCGACGAGCCCGAGCAGGCCTTCGGTGCGCTGTGGTCCGCCGAGGCCATGCGCGGTTTCAGGCAGGCGCTGTTGGATGCGCATGTCGTGCGCTGGCGCGTCGGGCAGGATGGGCGAGCGCCGGCGGGCCTGGAGCTGCCGGACGCGATCGCGCAGTTCGCGGCCGAGCGGCTGCTCGAGGCGCAACCGCGCGAGGCAGTGCACGCGGCGCATGCGGTGCACGCCGCGACCCAGGTGCACGAGTGCTTTCGCCGCATGCGTGACGGCCAGCGGCCCGATATCGTCGGCCTGACGCTCTATCATCGTCCGTCGTGGCACCGTGCCGTCGCCTGGAAGGCGCAGCAAGGGCCCGCGGCCGAGCTGATGGCCTACCAATACGGTGTGCTGGCGCTGATGGCCGGGGCCACGGTCGAAGCGATGGACGCACTGCGAGCGGCCGCAGTGCGTGACAACCTGAACAATGCCGTGGCGCCGATCCTCGATGACGAGTTCGCCGCGCTGCCGGTGGGGCTGCACTACGACGAGCTGGCGCAGCGGGTGCAGTGCTACCGGATTCGCCGAGGCACGGCGCTGGGCCGCACGCGGCGTGCGTTGTCGGCATTGCAGGGCGCGGCGCACGGGCTGTCGCGCAACGGTCATCCGTTGTGGTGGGCGTGGACGCTCGAGGCCTGCGCGATGGCCGCCGCGGCGCAGGGCGATGCGCGCACCTGCAAGGCGGCCGTTTCGCTGTCGCGGCAGGCGCTGCGCCGCGCCGGCTGTTTGCCTACACCCAGGCAACAGCGCAACTGGCAACACGCGGAGACGGCCGCGGCGGCGCACGCGCAGGGTGTCGAGCAGCGCAGCCTGTTGCCGCTCGCCTGGCCGAAAACAGATCGCCTGCTGCTCGAAAAGCTGGTCGCCGCGATGGAGCGCACGTTGCTGGATCCACGGGCCATGACTGCGGCCTGACGCGCTTCAGCCAGCCAGACCCGTGCGAGCGGGGCCCGGACTGATCGATCGTGGTGTGCCATGAGGCGGCGCGCACGCTCGTTGCAGGCATGAGTACGTTCGACGATCCAGCGCTTTGCCTGCACGACGAAGCAGGCTCTGAGTCGGTTCAAGCCGGCGCGGCTTTGGCCACACCCCAGACCAGCGCCGCCCAACCGATCAACCAGGCCAGGCCGCCGATCGGCGTCACGGCGCCGAGGCCGCGCATGCCGGTGAGGCCGAGCGCAACCAGGCTGCCCGAAAACAGCAGCGTGCCGGCAACGAACAGCCAACCGCCTGCGGTGATGGCTGCGCTGTGAGGCCACCGCGCGCTGGCCCAGGCGACGGCGAGCAGCGCGAGGGCATGGAACATCTGGTAGCGCACGCCGGTTTCGTACACGGCGAGCATCTCGGGCGACAGGCGCGCCTTCAACGCATGCGCACCGAAGGCGCCGAGCGCAACCGCGATGCCGGCGCTGGCGCTGCCCAGAACGAAGAAGAGCCGGTCCATCCGCGCCAACTACTTGACCAGCATGATGCGCATGCCCAGCGTCTTGCCACCAGGCGCATCGAGCACCTGCACGGTGACCTGGCGCGCGCGCACGCCGTCAGGCAGCGGCAGGCTGCCGCGCACGAGTGCATGCGTGCCCACGGACACGTCCACCGGCTTGCTCGCCACGGTGGTTTCCGAGCCGCGTGCCGTGAGGCCGAGCACGCTGAACTGCATCACGGCGGCGAGCGGCTTGGCGGCGTCGCGCTCACGCGTCAGGACGACGTCGTAGGCCAGCGCGTTGCCTTGCGCAGCGAAGCGCGCGGTGCGCACTTCGACGGCGCCGCCGCGCGGATCGGCAGGCAGCGCGGCGATCAGCGCGGCCATGTCGTCACGCAGTTTTTGCGCGGCGGCGCGCGGCGCGGCCAGCTCGTCGCTCTGACGCTGCGTCGTCGCCTTCGCGGTGTCGAGCTGCTGCGTGGTCGTTGCCAGTTGCGTCTTCAGGTTCTGGCGCTCGGCATCGGCCTGCGCGTAGGCGCTGCGCAGCTCGGTCGAGGCTTCGGCCGACAGGCGTGGCGGCAGGACCTCTTCCTGCAGCAACCACAAGCCGCCGGCGCCGACAGCGATGCCGAAGAGCAACAGCAGCACCCAGCGCGGCGGCCGCCACCCGCGCTGGCGGCGACTGCCATAGCTGAGGACGACGGGTTTGGAGGAAGAGCCGAACATGTTGTCGTGATGTCAGGTGGGCTGCGCGGGAGCGCAAGCGTACAACGGCCGTAGCATCACGGCATGGCTCAGTACCTCGACACCACCACCTGGCCGCGCCGCGACGCGTTCGAGTTTTTTCGCGGCTTCGACAAGCCGTACTTCAATGTCTGCGTGCGCCTGGATGTGGCGCGGCTGAAGGCAGCGCTGGCGGCGCGCGACGGCAGCGGCGGCCTGTCGCTGGCGTGCTACTTCATGGCGCTGCGGCTGGCGAATTTACATGAGGCTTTTCGTTTGCGCCTGGAAGGCGGCCGCGTGCGCGTGCACGGCCAGGTGCACGGCAGCACGACGGTGTTGCGCGACGACGGCGAGAGCTTCTTCTTCGCCGAGTTCGATCACACGACGGATTTCGATGCATTCGTGGCCCAGGCTGGAGCGGCAATCGACGCGGCACGCACGGTGCGCGCTGCCTTCGAGCCCAAGGCGGACGACGCGGCGCGCGTCTACTTCACGTCGCTGCCGTGGCTGCACTTCACGAGCTTCAGCCATGCGAGAAACTGGAAGACGGAAGACTCGATCCCGCGCTTCGCGTTCGGCCGTGCGCAGGCCGAAGGTGGTGCGTTGTGGTTGCCGATGTCGGTAGAGGTGCATCACGCGCTGATGGACGGTGTGCATGTCGGCCGCTACGTGCAAGCCTTCGAGTCCGCGTTGCGCGAGCCCGAGGCGTGGTTGGGGCTGCGCGTCTAGTCCTCGCGTTGCAGCGGCTGGCCGCGGCAGGCCCACCACAGCGTCAGGTCGTAGCCGATCTTGATCGCGCCGCAGAGCACCATCGGCGCGGCCAGCCAGCCGCCGCTGAAGAGCAAGCCGGCGAGGGCCGGGCTCGCGGCGGCGGCCAGGCTGCGCGGTACCGCCGTGAAGCTGGCGGCGGCGGCGCGCTCGGCCGGCGTGACGACGCTCATCACGTAGGCGGTGCGCGTGGGCACGTCCATCTGCGACAGCAGCGCGCGCACGGCGAGCAGCGTCAGCGCGACCGGCAGCGTCGGCGCCAACGCGGCGAGCACGAGGCAGACGTTGGCGGGCAGGTGCGTGAAGACCATCGTGTTGACCAGGCCGATGCGGCGCGCGATCACCGGCGCGGCGAGCTGCGACGCCGCACCGAGCAGACCCATGACGAAGAAGAACAGGCCGGCGTCGGCGAGTGACAGGCCGAAGCGTGTCATCAACCAAAGCGACATCAGGCTGGCCAGCACGAGGCCGCCGGCGAAGGCATCGACGGCGAACAGCGCGGTCAGCTTGACGACGACCACACGCGACGGGCCGAGCGGGGCGGGTTTGGCTTGCGCCGTGGCCGCTGAAGGCATCGGCAGCCGCCGGTAGAGCGCCCAGATCGCCAGACCGATCGCCGCGTAGAGCAGGAACATCGCGCGCATGGCGTCCAGGCGTGTCGCGCCGGCCCGTGCCGCGAGCCACTCCGGCACGCCGGCGGCGAGCGCGCCGACCGCCGCAGCCAGCGCGCCAGCCAGGCTGTAGTGCGCGAACAGGGTCGTACGCTCGTGGCTGTTGTTGCCGCTGCCGGCCAGCCGCGCTTGCTCGATCGGCAGGAAGACGCTGACATCGCCCGAGCCCGGGTTCAAGGTGCCGATGAAGGCGATGACGAGCAACGGTGCGAAGGCCGACACGTTGGCGAAGGCGAGACCCGTGGCGGCCATCAACAGCGCCGCGCCGAGCAGCAATGTGCGCGGCGCGGCGCGGTGGCCCCAGGCGCCGACGGCCAGCGTGGCCAGCGCCGAGCCGGCGAGCGTGGCGGTGCCGAGCACGCCGACGTCGAACGGCGTGTGGCCGAGCGCGAGCAGGTAGGCGGGCAGCAGCACCGCGACCGAGCCATCGACGAAGCCACGCAGCGCGCGGCCGGTGATCAGGGTGCGAGCGGTGGTGTCCAACCTCAGGCCAGCGCCGGGCCGCCCCGAGCGGCCTGAGCTCCCCTCGGGGGACGCGAGCGCGGCGAGCCAGGGGCCGTCAATACTCAGCTCAACACGCGAAGCAGAAAGCGTTGCAGGTCGGCCATCTCTTCAGCGCTGACTGAATGCTCCATCGGATACTCGTGCCACTCGACGCCGTAGCCGAGTTGCTTGAGCGCGTCGCGCGAACTGGTGGCGCGCTGCAGCGCAATCACCGGGTCGCGCTGACCATGAGCGAGAAAGATCGGCGTCAGCGCATTCGCATCCTGGCGTTCGGCCGCCGTCGTCGAGGCGATCGGCAGATAGCCCGACAGCCCGGCGAGTCCGGCGAGCCGTTGCCGATAACGCAGGCCGGCGCCGAGCGTGACAGCGCAGCCCTGGCTGAAGCCGGCGAGCACGATCTTGTTCGCCGGCACGCCACGCGCGATCTCGCGGTCGATCAACGAATGCACGGCGGCAAAACTCTCGCGCAACCCTGCATCATCCTCGCGCGGGCTCTGCGTCTGTCCGCCGAACTGGTAGATGTCATACCAGGCGCGCATGCGGTAGCCGTTGTTGACCGTCACCGGCTGCACCGGCGCGCGCGGCAGCAGCCAGCGCACAGGGCCGATCGAGGCGAGGTCGATCTCGTCGGCGAAGGGCAGAAAGTCGGTGCCGTCTGCCCCCAGGCCGTGCAGCACGATGACGCTGGCGGCGGCGTCGCCGGCAGGGTGGACTTCGATGGTTTGCATTGCGGCGCTCATCAATAGGTCAACCCCATGGCCACACGCACGTCCTTCATCGTTTGCCGGGCGACGGTGCGTGCGCGCTCGGTGCCCATCTCGACGATCCAGTGAACCTTTTTCGGATCGGCGAGGTAGGCCTCGGCGCGCTCGCGCCATGGTCGCTGCTCCTCGATGATGGCGTCGATCACCGGTTGCTTGCATTCGAGACAACCGATGCCGGCGCTCTTGCAGCCTTTGACGACCCATTCTCTGGTCGCCTCGTTGCTGTACACCTTGTGAAACTGCCACACCGGGCATTTCTCGGGGTCGCCCGGGTCGGTGCGGCGCGCGCGGGCGGGGTCAGTAATCATGCCCTTGATCTTTTTGCTCACGGCAGCCGGCTCGTCGCGCATCAGCACGGCGTTGCCGTAGCTCTTGCTCATCTTGACGCCGTCGGTGCCGGGCAGGCGCAGCACTTCGGTGTGCAGCGCCTGCGGCTCGGTGAGGATGGTCTTGCCGCTGCCT
>JANNJX010000716.1:0-3579 GCA_031396005.1 Burkholderiales bacterium | reverse complement strand
GTCGAAGAACTGCACCTGCTGGCCAAGCTGGTGCGCGGCCTGGGCAGCGAGAACATCGACGTGCGCTTGCGGCATGCCGATTTCGCCAACGCTGCCGCGCCGGGCCGCGCGCGCTGGCTCGGCATGAGCATGGCGTCGCTGGGCAAGCTCGATCGCGCTTTCGTCATCGGCTCCTTTCTGCGCAAGGACCATCCGCTGTTCGCGCAGCGCCTGCGTCAGGCCGTGCGTCATGGTGCTAAGGTGTCGAGTCTGAATGCGGTGCACGACGACTGGGCGATGCCTTTGGCCAATCACATGACGGCCGCGCCGAGCGGCTGGGCCGATGCCTTGGCGCAAGTCGCTGCCGCGGTTGCCGTGGCCAAGGGCGTTGCGGCACCGGCGCCGGCCGACGCCAGCGATGCCGCCAAAGCGATCGCGGCGTCGTTGATGAGCGGCAAGCACCAGGCGCTGTTGCTCGGCAATACGGCGTCGCAACATCCTCAGGCGTCGCAATTGCTCGCCCTCGCCCAGTGGATCGGCGCGCAGATTGGCGCCAGCGTTGGCTGCCTCGGCGAATCCGGCAACAGCGTCGGCGCGCAGCTCGTCGGCGCCCTGCCGCGGGCCGGTGGCTTCGATGCCGGTCAGATGCTGAGCCGGCCGATGAAGGCGCTGTTCCTGCTCGGCGTCGAACCGGCGTTCGATGCTGCCAACCCGGTGGCCGCCAGCGAAGCGTTGAAGACAGCGGGCCTCGTCGTCTCGATGACGCCGTTCAAGGACGCCAACACCGACATCGCCGATGTGCTGTTGCCCGTTGCGCCGTTCACCGAAACCGGCGGCGCCTTCGTCAACGCCGAGGGCCGCGTGCAGAGCTTTCACGGCGTCGTCAAGCCGCTCGGCGAGACGCGGCCGGCGTGGAAGGTGCTGCGCGTGCTCGGTAACCTGCTCGGCCTGCCAGGTTTCGAGCAGGAGACGGTCGAAGAGGTGCGTGCCGAGGCGCTCGGCGATGCGGGCACGCTGACCTCGCGCCTGGACAACACGGCTTCGCAATCCATTGCCGTGCCGGTGGGCGCCTCCGGCCTCGAGCGCATCACCGACGTGCCGATCTACGCCACCGACCCGATCGTGCGCCGCGCGCCGGCGCTGCAAGCAACTGCCGATGCGGCTTCGGCCGTGGTTGGGTTGCCGAGCGCGCTCTGGCAGCAACTCGGCGACAAGGTCACCGTGACGCAGGGCAGCGCGCGGACCACGCTGCCGGCGCGCGAAGACACAACGCTCGCCGCCAACGCGGTGCGCGTGCCGGCGCCGCATGGCGCGGCGATGTTCGGCCCGATCGGCGTCGAAAGGGCCGGCGAATGACGGCCCCCACGCTCGCAATGCTCGCGGCCCCCATGGCCCCGCAGGGGCTACTGCGTAGCCCAGGGGGCGCGTCAGTGCTTTCGGGCGGCCGGGCGACACTGCCATGATCGAGCAGGTAAACGCGAGCGGCGCGGCATTCCTCGGCCCTACGTTGTGGCTTGTGGTGTGGAGTCTGATCAAGATCATCGCCGTCGTGCTGCCGCTGATGGGCTGTGTCGCTTACCTGACGCTGTGGGAGCGCAAGGCCATCGGCTGGACGCAGATTCGCCCCGGCCCGAACCGCGTCGGCCCGTGGGGCCTGCTGACGCCGATCGCCGATGCGGCGAAGCTCGTCTTCAAGGAAATCATCCGCCCGACCGCTGCCAACAAGGCGCTGTTCTTCCTCGGCCCGGTGATGACGATCATGCCGGCGCTCGCCGCCTGGGCGGTCGTGCCGTTCGGCCCCGACGTGGCGCTGGCCAACGTCAACGCCGGCCTGCTGTTCCTGATGGCGATCACCTCGATGGAAGTCTACGGCGTCATCATCGCCGGCTGGGCGAGCAACTCGAAGTACGCCTTCCTCGGCGCGCTGCGCGCGTCGGCACAGATGGTCAGCTACGAAATTGCGATGGGCTTTGCGCTCGTCGTCGTGCTGATGGTTTCGGGCAGCATGAACATGACCGAGATCGTGCTGCAGCAGGGCCGCGGGATGCTGGCCGACAAGGGCCTGACCTTTCTGTCGTGGAACTGGTTGCCGCTGCTGCCGATCTTCGTCGTCTACTTCATCGCCGGCTTGGCGGAGACGAACCGTCATCCGTTCGACGTTGTCGAAGGCGAGAGCGAGATCGTTGCCGGCCACATGATCGAGTACTCGGGCATGAGCTTCGCGATGTTCTTCCTCGCCGAGTACGCGAACATGCTGCTCGTCTCCACACTGTGCGTGATCATGTTCCTCGGCGGCTGGCTGGCGCCGGTCGATTCGGCGCTGTTCAACTGGATCCCGGGCTGGATCTGGCTGGCGATCAAGGTCTTCATCGTCGTCACGATGTTTCTCTGGGTGCGTGCGACGTTTCCGAGATTCCGTTATGACCAGATCATGCGGCTGGGCTGGAAGATCTTCATCCCGATCACGCTGATCTGGCTGGTCGTCGTCGGCCTGTGGATGCAGTCGCCTTGGAACATTTGGGGATAGGCATGTTTGCCACGATCAAAGACTTCGCCAACAGCTTTCTCCTCACCGAGTTGTTCAAAGGCATGGCCGTCACCGGCAAGTATTTCTTTGCGCGCAGCATCACCGTGCAATTCCCGGAAGAAAAAACGCCGATGTCGCCGCGCTTTCGAGGCCTGCATGCGCTGCGCCGTTATGAAAACGGCGAGGAGCGCTGCATCGCCTGCAAGCTCTGCGAAGCGGTCTGCCCTGCCATGGCGATCTCGATCGAGTCCGACGTGCGGGCCGACGGCACGCGCCGCACGACGCGCTACGACATCGACCTGGCCAAGTGCATCTTCTGCGGTTTTTGCGAAGAGAGCTGCCCGGTGGATTCGATCGTCGAGACGCACATCCTCGAGTACCACGGAGAGAAGCGCGGCGACCTGTACTTCACGAAGGACATGCTGCTGGCGGTCGGCGACCGCTACGAAAAGGAAATCGCCGCCGCGCGCGAGGCCGATGCGCCTTATCGCTGACGGCCGAGAACACAACAACAAGACTTCATGAATTCGACGACGCTGCTTTTCTATGTTTTCTCTGCCGTGCTGCTCGGCGCCGGCTTCGGCGTCATCACCGCGCGCAGCACGGTGCATGCGGCACTGTACCTCGTGCTGGCATTCTTCTCCGCCGCCTGCGTGTGGATGCTGCTGCGCGCCGAATTCCTCGCCATTGCGCTCGTGCTCGTCTATGTCGGCGCGGTGATGGTGCTGTTCCTGTTCGTGGTGATGATGCTCGACATCAACACCGACGCCTTCCGTGAAAACTTCTGGAAGCACTTTCCGCTGGCCGGCATCGTCGGCGCGCTGATCGCGCTCGAGATGACGCTGATCCTGCGCGGTGGCTTCGACCTCGCCACGCCCAGGCCGTTTCCGGCGGACATGGCCAGCGTGCCCAACACCAAGTTGCTCGGCATCGAGATCTACACCGACTACCTGTACCCGCTGCAACTCGCCGCCGTGCTGCTGCTGGTGGCGATCATCGCTGCCATCGCACTGACGCTGCGCGAGCGCAAGGACAGCAAGCGCATGGACCCGTCGCAGCAGGTGCGTGCCAAG
>JANNJX010000664.1:0-3287 GCA_031396005.1 Burkholderiales bacterium | reverse complement strand
GCCGGATCGATCACCAGGCCCGCACCTGCCACCGCGGCGGCGCGGACCACTTTGCGACGGCTCATGTTCGCGTCCTTCGTGCTGCTCTCGACTGGGTGCATGACTTCAACTCCCGCAAAAGAAAAAAGACCCACCGAACCGCGAGGCTCGGTGGGCCACATTGCCCCTGACTCAACTCTGAACAAGACTGCCGCGGCGTCGTTGCCGCAGCAGCTGAGCTCATGGTTTGCAAGTGCTGTGCCAAGGCGATCCGCTAGGCTGGTCGGCGCTTTCGACGCCTGACGAACCCGCTTTGGTGCTGCGCTGCACCAAAACGGTTAGGAGAGCAGCGATTCGAGATCGATCACGCGCTCGGCGGCGTCGCGCAGGCGGATGCCTTTGTGCATCGCCAGGTCCTGCAGGAAGCGGTGCGCCTCGGGTTCGGGCAGGCCCTTCTTGCTCGTCAGCAGGCGCTTGGCGCGGTCGATCAGCTTGCGGTCGGCGAGCTCGGTCTTCGCACTCGCGAGTTCGCTGCGCAGCGCTTGTTCGGCGGCGAAGCGCTCCACCGCGACGTCGATCACCGACTGCACGCGCTCGCGGTTCGCGCCCTTGACGACATAGGCCGAGACGCCAGCGCCCAGCGCCTCGCGCATCGTCGGCCGGTCTTCGCTGTCGGTGAACAGGGCGATCGGCCGCCGCGCGTGCTGCGTGGCCACGGCGATGTGTTCCAACACGTCGCGCACGCCGGAGTCGCTGCGCACCACGACCACGTCGGGCTTCAACTGCGCCACCGCCTCGGGCAGCGTGGCGTCACCGGCGCGCACGCCGAGCACGAGCGAGCCGGCGTCGGCGAGGGCCTGCGCAAGCGCGTGCGCGTCGTCCGAGCGCTCCGATGCCGGATCGGTGACGATCAGCACCGCGAGGCGTTTCGCAGCGGCGGTGGGCTTCGTGCGGGCCGGCATGGCCGGTGAAATTGCAAGAGGCGGGCCAGAGCGCCCAGACGCGGGCCGCGCGGGACTTCTTCAGCGTCGCCTTCAGTCGGGCGCCGACTTCGCCCGCGCGCGCAGCCACCAGCCGCGCCCGAAAGCGAGGGCCGCGACGATGCACAGGCCTGTCCACACCCAGGGCGACGCCGCGCTCGGCAGGCGGCGGTGGGCAACGGCGGTCTCGAGCAGGAAGACGAGCGCGATGAGGCCGATGCCGAAGGCGACGGCAGCGCGGCGCTGCAAAGCGCGCCGCGTGCTCATCGACAGTCACCCAGGCGCGGCCCGCGGATGCGTTGCGACAGCGTCATGTTCTTGCCGCCCATCTTCAGCTCGAGCACACCTTCGAGCGCCGACGCGCCGACACGAATTCGCGCCTGCCCGCTGGCCGCCTGCGGGTTCTCGCAGACGAGCGTGAACACCTGTTCTTCGTCTTGCGTGCGGCGCTGACTCAGCGTGCAGCCGGTGAACGCCGGGTGGCGCAGCACTGCAAACAGTGACGTCGCGCTCTGCGTGCCCAGGCACTGCTGCATGCGCGTCCTCGCATCGCGCAGGTTGTCTTCGAGGTGCGGCAGCAGCGTCTCGGAGCTGATGTCGTAGAGGCCGGGCGGCACGGCGATCGAGTCCGCCAGCGTTTGCGCGGCGTTGTCAGGGCTCGCCGCGAGCGACACGATGGCCGCTGCGACCAGGCGCGCAGCCGTCACGATCTGATGCGCGTGGCAGCAGTCATACCGCCACCGACGCCTTGATCGCCGGATACGGGTCATAGCCTTCGACCGCGAAGTCCTCGTGCTCGTAGTCGAAGATCGACGCCGGCCGGCGCTTGATCACCAGCGTCGGATACGCCCGTGGCCCGCGCGACAACTGCAAGCGCACCTGCTCATGGTGGTTGCTGTAGATGTGGCAATCGCCGCCGGTCCAGATGAAGTCGCCGACGTCGAGATCACATTGCTGCGCAAGCATGTGCGTCAGCAGCGCGTAGCTGGCGATGTTGAACGGCACGCCGAGGAAGATGTCGGCGCTGCGCTGATAGAGCTGGCAACTGAGCTTGCCGTCCGCCACGTAGAACTGGAAGAACGCGTGGCACGGCATCAGCGCCATCTTCGAGAGCTCGGCCACGTTCCACGCGCTGACGATGATGCGGCGCGAGTCGGGGTTGGTCTTCAACTGCTTGACCACCTCAGCGATCTGGTCGATGTGGCCGCCGTCGGGCGCAGGCCACGAGCGCCACTGCACGCCGTACACCGGGCCGAGGTCGCCGTCCGGTTTCGCCCATTCGTCCCAGATCGTCACGCCGCGTTCTTGCAGCCACTTGGCGTTGCCGTCGCCGCGCAGGAACCACAGCAGCTCGAGGATGATCGACTTCAGGTGCACCTTCTTTGTCGTCACCAGCGGGAAGCCTTCGGCGAGATCGAAGCGCATCTGGTGGCCGAAGACGCTCTTGGTGCCGGTGCCGGTGCGGTCGGCCTTGTACACGCCGTGTTCGAAGACATGGCGCATGAAGTCTTCGTATTGGGAGCGGATGGGACGCACGGTGAACTCTCTCAGGACTGTTGGTCGGGGCGCTTGAATGTGCGATGGCGGTCTGAGAACAAGCCCTCGCGCTCGATACGTGCGTTGTAGTGCGCGATGGCTTCTGCGTTTTCTGTGTACCAGCGTTTCCAGTGCTCAACCTGATCGACGGGTTCGCAAGGGGCTTCGACAAGCTCAGCCCGAACGGGTGTGGCGTGCTCGCTGGGGTTCGATATGCCCGCAGGGCGTACCCTGTTCTGAGGTATCGAAGGATCAGCCCGAACGGAAGGGGTGACGCGCGACTTTGAGATCACGATGGCCGGATTATCCAATCGCCGCTGCCGGTTGCGTCGAGTCCAGATCGAACTGCATCGCCGCCAGCCGCGCATACAAGCCGCCTTGTGCTACCAGCTCGGCATGCGTGCCCGTTTCGACGACGCGCCCATGGTCGAGCACGACGATGCGGTCGGCGCGCAGCACCGTCGCCAGCCGGTGGGCGACGACGATCGTCGTCCGCCCGCGCATCGCGGCGTCGAGCGCGGCCTGCACCATGCGCTCGCTCTCGGCGTCGAGCGCGCTGGTGGCTTCATCGAGCAGCAGCAGCGGCGGGTTCTTCAGCATCGCGCGGGCGATGGCGATGCGCTGGCGTTGACCGCCGGACAAACGCACGCCGCGCTCGCCGAGGAAGGTGGTGTAGCCCTCGGGCAGCGCTTCGATGAACTCGTGCGCGAAGGCGGCTTTCGCGGCGGCCTTGACTTCATCGTCGCTGGCGCCGGGACGGCCGTAGCGGATGTTCTCCAGCGCGCTGGTCGA
>JANNJX010000659.1:0-1640 GCA_031396005.1 Burkholderiales bacterium | reverse complement strand
CCCGACAGGATCAGGAACGCGCCCATGTACTGGTGCACTCGCTCGGTGATGACCTCCCACGCCGAAATGACGACGATGATGGTGATGAACGCCGTGAGCAGGATGAACCAGACGGAGATGCCGTCGACGCCGAGGTGGTAGTTGACTTTGAAGCGGTCGATCCACGGCAGTTTTTCTTCGTACTGCATCGCCGCGCTGGCCACATCGAAGCCGCCGACCAGCGGCAGCGTGACCAGGAAACTCAGGATTGCCGCGACGAGCGCCAGCCAGCGCACGGCGTGAGCGTTGTCGTCGCGGCCGGTGGCGAGCAGCACGACGCCCGCCAGGATCGGCAGCCAGATCGAAACGCTCAGCAGTCCCATTCAGCTCTTTCCTCTTGTTGTTCTCGGGGCGCGGCTCTACAGGCCGAACAGCGTTCGCAGTTGCTTGAACTGGGGCCACAGTTGCCAGGTCATCAGCCCGAAGATGCCGAGCAGCATGACCAGCGCGTAGAAGTACAGATGACCGGTCTGGATGAGGCGCGTCAGTTGCGCGATGGCGCCCACCGCGCGCGCCGAGCCGTTGATCACCACGCCGTCGATCAGCGCCACGTCGCCGCCCTTCCACAAACCGTTGCCGAGCAGGCGCGCACCGGCCGACAGCACATGCTCGTTGAACCAGTCCATGTAGTACTTGTTGTCGAGCAGCTTGTAGACCCAGGAGAAGCGGGACTTGATCGCGGCAGGGATCGATGGTTGTTTCAGGTAGAAGAACCACGCCACGACGACGCCGGTCAGCGCCAGCCAGAACGGCAGCGTCGTCAGGCTGTGCGTGGCCATCGCCAGCGCACCGCGGAACGCCCTGCCGATCTCGGCCATCGCCGGATGCGCGGCGGCGTTGACGACGATCGAGTCCTTGAAGAAGTCGCCGTGCAGCATCGGGCCGATGGTCCAGTAGCCGATGAAGACCGAGGGCAGCGCGAGCAGGATCAGCGGCGCGGTGACGACCCAGGGCGACTCGTGCGGTACGTGAGGCTCGTGGGAGCCTTCACCATGGGCACCGTGATCGTCGTGGTGATCGTGCTCGCCCGGGAAGGGTTTGTGGCGAAAGCGCTCCTGCCCGTGAAAGACGAGGAAGTACATGCGGAACGAATAGAACGCGGTGACGAAGACGCCGGCCACGACCGCGAAGTTGGCAAAGCCCGAGCCGTAGAGCGTGCTGGCGTGCACGGCCTCGATGATCGAGTCCTTGCTGTAGAAGCCGGAGAACAGCGGCGTGCCGATCAGCGCCAGCGAGCCGACGAGCGACGTGATCCAGGTGATCGGCATGTACTTGCGCAATCCGCCCATGTTGCGGATGTCCTGGTCGTGGTGCATGCCGATGATCACGCTGCCGGCGGCGAGGAACAGCAGTGCCTTGAAGAAGGCGTGCGTCATCAGGTGGAAGACGCCGGCCGAGTACGCCGAGACGCCGAGCGCCACCGTCATGTAGCCGAGCTGGGAAAGCGTGGAGTAGGCGACGACACGCTTGATGTCGTTCTGGATGATGCCGAGAAAACCCATGAACAGCGCGGTGATCGAGCCGATGATGAGCACGAACGACAGCGCGGTGTCTGACAGCTCGAACAGCGGCGACATGCGCGCCACCATGAAGATGCCGGC
>JANNJX010000656.1:0-4051 GCA_031396005.1 Burkholderiales bacterium | reverse complement strand
ACCACGCCCGAAATGGCGATGGCGACGAAGCAGGTTCGTTTCATGTGGCTTCCCTTGCGCGGGCATTACCCCGGTCAGGTTCGGAGGGTTTGATCTCAGCCGGGTCACGAAGACCCAGCACCCCTAGCGAGATCGCAGCAGAATCGCTGCGATGCGTTCATTCTAGTCGTCGAAGGTCGGCGTCTCCACGCCGAGCACCTTGTGCAGCTTCGGACTCGTCGTCGTGTACTGCAAATGGATGCGTTTGTCCGGGAAGATGATCGGCGCGGCGCCGAACGCGGCGAGCGCGGCTTCGTGAAAGCCCGACAGGATCAGCTTCTTCTTGCCCGGGTAGGTGTTGATGTCGCCGACGGCGAAGATGCCGGGTACGTTGGTGCTGAACCGTTCGGTGTCGACCACCAGTTGCTTGCGTTCGATCTCGAGGCCCCAATGCGCGATCGGCCCGAGCTTGGGCGACAGGCCAAAGAAGACGAGCAGCATGTCCAGCGGCATCACTCGCGTCACGCCGTCGCCGCCGGTGATCTTGATGGCGGAGAGCTTGTTGTCGCGCTCGTCGATGCCTGTGATCTGGCCGACGACGAACTGCATCTCATACGCGTCGCACAGCTCCTTCATCCGCGCCACGCTCGCCGGCGCGGCTTTGAAGCCGTCGCGGCGGTGGATCAGGATCACGCTCTCGGCCTTGTGCGGACCCTTCTGCACGAAGTTGAGCGTCCAGTCGAGCGCGGAGTCGCCGCCGCCGACGATGACGAGGTTCTTGCCGGCGAACAGCGCCGGGTCGCGCACGCGGTAGTGCAGTTGCGTGCCGTCGAACTTGTCGAGGCCATCGACTTTCAGCAAGCGCGGCTGGAATGCGCCGACGCCGGCGGCGATGAAGATCGTCTTCGTCAGGAACTGCGTGCCCTTGCCCGTCTCGACGAAGAAGCGGCCGTCGTCTTTTTTCTCGACGACGCTGACCTCTTGTTCCAGATGAAGCGTCGCGCCGAACGGCTCGATCTGCTTCAACAGGTTGTCGGTGAGCTCCTTGCCCGTGCACACCGGCACGGCCGGAATGTCGTAGATCGGCTTGTCCGGGTAGAGCTCGATGCACTGCCCGCCGGGGTAGGCGAGCGAATCGATGATGTGGCACTTGATTTCGAGCAACCCGAGCTCGAACACCTGGAACAGCCCAACCGGGCCGGCACCGACGATCACCGCGTCGGTCTCAATGATTTGAGTCATCTCAACAGCAAGCGCGGCATCAACGAACGAGTTGATCGAGCTTGTCCTTCTTGTCTTTCCATTCGTCGGCGTCGGCCGGCGCGGCTTTGCGTTTGGTGATGCTCGGCCACTTCTTGGCCAGCTCGGCGTTGATC
Source organism: Burkholderiales bacterium (assembly GCA_031396005.1). Classification (GTDB taxonomy): domain Bacteria; phylum Pseudomonadota; class Gammaproteobacteria; order Burkholderiales; family Burkholderiaceae_C; genus CADEEN01. Next base: position 2,696 of record JANNJX010000656.1, on the reverse strand, counting down.
GGGATGAACTTCATCTGATCCTGCGCCACGTCCTCCTCGGGCAGGATGGCGTTGACGGGGCACTCCGGGATGCAGACCGCGCAGTCGATGCACTCGTCCGGGTCGATGACGAGCATGTTCGGCCCCTCGCGAAAACAATCGACGGGGCAGACATCGACGCAGTCGGTGTATTTGCAGCGGATGCAGGATTCGAGAACGACGTGGGTCATGACGTGGCGCTGAGCGATTTGGAAACCGTCAGTTTACGGCGGGGCGCGCGGGTCACCGCCGTTGCACCCACGCCCACCGTCACCACCGTCGGCCGGCCGCTGTGCAGCAGCGTCGCTTCTGCGAGCGAGGCCACGCTGTGGTCGCTCGCGATCTGGTCGGGCCAGCCGGCGCGCGAGACGACGAGCACGGGGGCTTCGGCTGCCCATCCGGCGTCCACCAAGCGGTGCGACAGCGCGCCGAGTTGGCGGCCGGCCATGTAGAAGACTTCGGTGTCGGCGCTGCATGCGGCGCGCAGCTCGCCGGTCTTCGTCATCGCCGTCGTCAGCGCCACGCTGCGGCCCGTGCCCCGTCGCGTCAGCGGGCGTTGCGTCGCTGCGGCAGCGGCGATCGCTGCCGTGACACCGGGCACGACTTCGCTTTCGATGCCCGCTTCGGCGAGTGCTTCGAGTTCTTCTTCCAGGCGGCCGAAGACGCTCGGGTCGCCGCCTTTCAGGCGCACGACCGCGTGGCCTTCGAGTGCGAACTTGACGAGCAGCGCGTTGATGCGTGTCTGGCCGGTGGAGTCGCAGAAGCCACGCTTGCCGACGTCGATCCATCGGGCGTGTGGCGCGAGCTCGCGTAATGCGGGATCGGTGAGGGCGTCGTGCAGCACGATTTCGGCGCGCGCCAAGCGCTGCACGCCGCGCAGTGTGATCAGATCGGCCGCGCCAGGGCCGGCGCCGATGAAGACGACCCGCTTCACAGCGTGTCTTCGACCAACAGCGCACCGCTCGTGCGATGCGTCGATGGATCGACCACGATCAGCGCGCCGCCGACGCGGTTGTCGGCGTAGCGCCGCAGCGGCAGCGGCTGCTGCAGCTCGATCGTGATCTTGCCGATCTCGTTGACGGCCAGCTCGTGCGCGGTGCCCGGTGCAAGCGTGTGGATGTCCAGCACCTGCTCGATCGAAGCGATGCGCCCCTGCACCCAGCGGTTGCCGTGGCGCAGCAGGTACTTGCGGCCCAGGGTCGCGCGGTCGGTGTCGAGCCAGGCGAGCGTGGCGGTGAAGCGCTGCGTGGCGCGCAGCGAATCCGGTGCACCGATCCAGTCGCCGCGCGAGATGTCGAGTTGGCGGTCGAGCGCGAGGCCTGCGCTCTCTCCTGCCGTCGCGCGGGCGACCGTGCTGCCGGCGCGTCGCACTTGTGTCACGACAGCGGTCTGGCCACTGGGAAAGACCTGCACCGCGTCGCCAGCCTGCACGCGGCCTTGCGCGATGCGGCCCCAGAACACGCGCGGGGCGTGGCCCGTGCCGTCGCCTTCGCGGGCGACGAACTGCACCGGCAGTGCAAGCGCGCCGGTGTGCGCCTCGCTCGCCGTCGGCAAGCTCTCCAGCACTTGCAGCAGCGACGGTCCGCCGTACCAGGGCACGTCGAGTGCACGCGTCACGTTGTCGCCGCGCAGCGCGGACACCGGCACGATGGCGGCCGTGTCGATGCCAGCTTCCGCCGCAAACGCTTCGAGCGCTTCACGCACCGCCGCAAACGCCGCGCCGGGGTCGTCGATCGCGTCGAGCTTGTTGACCGCGAAGACGATGTTCGGCACGCGCAGCAGCTTCGCCAGCAGCGCATGGCGGCGCGTTTGCGGCAGCAGTGTCACGGGTTGGGTTTGCCATTCGAGCTTGGTCACATCGACCAGCACCACCGCCGCGTCGCTGCCTGCGGCGGCGGTGACCATGTTGCGCGTGTACTGCTCGTGGCCCGGCGCGTCGGCAATGATGAACTTGCGCGCGCGCGTGGCGAAGTAGCGGAAGGCGACGTCGATCGTAATGCCTTGTTCGCGTTCGGCTTCGAGGCCGTCTGTGAGCAAGGACAAGTCGATCGGCTTGCCGGCTGCGCGCTTTTCCAACGCGTCGATCTGGTCGGCGAGGATCGCCTGGCTGTCGTACAGCAGGCGGCCGATCAGCGTGCTCTTGCCGTCGTCGACGCTGCCGGCGGTGAGGAATCTCAAAGCGCGTGAGTTCATCAGAAATATCCCTCTTTCTTGCGCAGCTCCATCGACGACTCGCTCGTGCGGTCGTCCATGCGCGTCGCGCCGCGCTCGCTGACGGTCACGGTCAAGGTTTCTGCAACCACATCGGCGGCATTCGCGGCGTCGCTTTCCACCGGGCAGGTGCAGGTCATGTCGCCGACGGTGCGAAAGCGCACGGTGGCTTGTTCGATGACCTCGCCTGGCTGCGGCGGCGTGACGTCGGTCAGCGGCACCAGCAGCCCCTTGCGCCGGATCACGCTGCGCTGGTGCGCGTAGTACATGGGAGGCAGCGCAATGTTCTCGCGCGCGACGTAGAGCCAGACGTCGAGCTCGGTCCAGTTGCTGATCGGGAAGGCGCGGAAATGCTCGCCCGCCCGGTGCCGCGTGTTGAACAGCGTCCACAACTCGGGCCGCTGCTCTTTCGGCTGCCACTGACCGAAGCTGTCGCGGTGGCTGAAGATGCGCTCCTTGGCACGCGC
>JANNJX010000655.1:0-2462 GCA_031396005.1 Burkholderiales bacterium | reverse complement strand
TGTTGCGGATGCGCGTGCACGAAGGCTTCGACGGCGACCACCATCGCCGCGATCGAGCTCTTCTGGTCGGCGGCGCCGCGGCCGTACAGCAGGCCGTTGCGGTGCGTCGGCACGAACGGGTCGCTCGTCCACTGGCCGAGCGGGCCGGTGGGCCCGACGTCGGTGTGGCCGGCAAAGGCGAGCGTCGGGCCGGGTTTCGAGCCGCGTCGCAACGCCCAAAGATTCGTCACGCGAAAGTGCTCGGGGCCGCTGACGATGCTTTCGCAGTCGAAGCCGAGCGGCTCCAAGCGCAACCTCAGCAGTTGCTGGCAGCCGGCGTCTTCGGGCGTGACCGAGGGCCGGGCGATCAGCGCCTCGGCAAGCCTCAAGGCTTTGCTCATCTCACGATCAAACCAAGCGTCCGAAATTCGTCGACAGCTTCGCCTCTTCCGGCCGCACGTCGAGGATGATTTCGGAGAAGCTCGCCGGGTCCGGCTCTTCGGGCTTCGGCGGTTGGCGCGAGGTCGGCGTGTCTTGCTGGTTCGCCAGCCGCCACAGCAGATTGCTCGGCGAGTCGGCAAAGGCCAGGCCTTCTTCGCGTGTGATCGCGCCTTCGTTGATCAGGCGCGCCAGATCTTCCTCGAACGTTTGCGAGCCTTCTGACAGCGACTTCTCCATCGCTTCCTTGACGCCGGGGATGTCGCCTTGCTCGATCAACTCGGAAACCAGCTTGCTGTTGATCATCACCTCGGCCGTCGGCCGCCGGCCACCGGCGACGGCGCGCACCAGACGCTGGCAGACGATCGCGCGCAGGCCCGACGCCAGGTCCGACAACAACGCCGGCCGCGCCTCGGGTGTGTAGAAGGACAGGATGCGGCCGAGTGCGTGGTAGCTGTTGTTGGCGTGCATCGTGGCCAGCACGAGGTGGCCCGACAGCGAGTACGAAATCGCCGACGTCATCGTCTCGCGGTCGCGGATTTCGCCGATCAGGATGCAGTCCGGCGCCTGGCGCAGCGCATTCTTCAGCGCGATCTGCAGGCTGTTGGTGTCGCGGCCGACCTCGCGCTGGTTGACCACCGACTTCTTGTTCGAGAACAGGAACTCGATCGGATCTTCGATCGTCAGGATGTGGCCGGTGAGCAACTGGTTGCGGTGCTCGAGCATCGACGCCAGCGTCGTGCTCTTGCCGGTGCCGGTGGCGCCGACCATCAGGATCAGGCCGCGTTTTTCGAGCACCAGTTCGCGCAGGATTTTCGGCACACCCAGCGTGTCCATCGTCGGGATGTTGAACGGGATGCAGCGGAAGACCGCGGCGATCGAGCCTCGCTGGCGAAAGGCCGAGAGGCGAAAGCTGCCGACCTTGGCAATGCCGACGCCGATGTTGAGTTCGCCGGTGTCGTCGAGCTCTTCCAGCTGTTGCGGCGTCAGCAGCTCGGAGAGCAACTGGCGCGGCTGCGTGTGCGACAGCGGCTGGTCCGACAACTGAAGGATGGCGCCGTTGATCTTGATCAGGATCGGCGTGTTGGCCGACAGATAAACGTCCGACGCGTTCTTCTCCGACATGAGCCGGAGCACGCGCTCCATGTTTCCACCGCCAGTGACGCCAGTACTCATTTCACAACCTCAAGAGCTCGTTGATGCTCGTCTTGGCGCGCGTCCCCGCATCGACCTTCTTGACGATCACGGCACAGTACAACGAGTGGCTGCCGTCGGCGGCGGGCAAATTACCGGAAACCACCACCGAGCCGGCGGGGATGCGGCCGTAGGTCACTTGCCCCGTGGCGCGGTCGTAGATCTTGGTGCTCTGGCCGATGTACACGCCCATGCTGATGACCGAGTTCTCCTCGACGATGACGCCCTCGACGACCTCCGATCGTGCACCGATGAAGCAGTTGTCCTCGATGATCGTCGGGTTGGCTTGCACCGGCTCGAGCACACCGCCGATGCCGACGCCGCCCGAGAGGTGCACGTTCTTGCCGATCTGCGCGCACGAGCCGACCGTGGCCCAGGTATCGACCATCGCGCCTTCATCCACGTAGGCGCCGATGTTCACGTAGCTCGGCATCAGCACGACGTTCTTGGCGATGTAGCTGCCGCGCCGCGCCACCGCCGGCGGCACCACGCGCACGCCGGTGGCGCGCATCGCCGCGTCGTCGAGGTGGGTGAACTTGGTTTGCACCTTGTCGTAGAAGCCCAGATCACCGGCGCGCATGACCTTGTTGTCGTTCAGTCGGAACGAAAGCAGCACCGCTTTCTTGACCCACTGGTTGACCGTCCACTGACCGACGCTTTGGCGCTCCGCAACGCGCAGGCGGCCGGCGTTGAGTTCCTTGATCACCTGCTCGACCGAGGCCCGCAGCTCGGGCGCGTTGGTCGGGTCGAGTTTGGCGCGGTGATCCCACGCAACGTCGATGGTGGATTGCAGCAGATCGTGGGTCATGGGATGAGGCTCTTGGTGTAGGTGGCGATGCGATGGGCCGCTT
>JANNJX010000654.1:0-10828 GCA_031396005.1 Burkholderiales bacterium | reverse complement strand
CGACACCGGCAGCCACGGCCCGAACGTGCCCGTGGCCGTGCCCGACGCACTCAAGATGCCACCGTCCTGATCGGCGAGAAACAGCGCGATGCGGGCGTCGCTTCGCGCCACGGCCGCGATCGGCGCACCGGGCGCCGTGCTGCCTTTCGGCACGTTGCGCCAGGCGCTCCAGCCGGCCTCGGGGCTGCCCGATGCGGTATAGACGCCGCCGGCCTTGTCGGCCAGGAAAAGCACGATGCGTTCGCCGACCGCAAGCGCGGTGACGTGCCCGCCCGGCACGGTGCTCCCCTCGGACACCGGCTGCCAGCCGCCCCACTCGCCGCCCGCCTTGCCGCCGACGGCATAGACGCCGCCCGCGGGGTCGGCCAGCACCAGCGTGACGCGGCCTTGCGAGCGCACCGCGGCGCTCACCGGCGCGCCCGGCAGCGTGCTGCCCTCCGAAACGTTGCGCCACGCGCTCCAGTCCTGCGCAGCATCGCCCGTGGCGATGTAGACGCCGCCGTTGCGATCGGCCAACGTCACGGCGATGCGGCCATCGCCGAGCGCGACGGCGTTGACGTGGCCTCCCGGCGCGGTACTGCCTTCCGAAACGCTCCGCCATGCGCCAAATCCCTTCTCCGGGTTGCCTGCGGCGGCGTAGATGCCGCCGTCGCGATCGGCGAGCACAAGCGTGACGCGCTCGTCGTCGACGATCGTGCCGATGCGCGCGCCCGGGGTCGAGTTGCCCTCCGACACACTTGCCCACGGCGTCCAGCCGCGCTTCGTGCCGTCGGCGAGCGCGGACACAAGGCCGTCCCAGATCTTGTCGTCGAGCGCACTCTCGATGCGGTGCGCGATCTCGCCGTCGGGCAGGCCGCTCACATCGACCGACACGTCGGCGCTGACGTATTCCTTCTTCAGGTCGCGGTGCAGCAAGGCCAGGCCGATGGCGGAAGACGGCACCTCGAAGGTCTTGCCGCGCAGCTCCACCCGTTCGGCGCCCGCTGCCGCCTTCTTCCACGCCTGCTCGACGCGATCGGCGAAGCTCTCGAGCCGCACCAGGCCGGTGACGGGATCGAGACCGAAGCGCACCCGCACGCGGACCGAGCAGCCAGTCAGGTCGACGTTCGGCGCGTTGTTGATCCGGATTTCCTCGCCCTTGCTCTCGAAGCGGATGACGGCCTCGACCTCGGGCGTCTGGTCGCCGGGGTCGTTGACGATGATCAACGTCACGCGTTCGGTGTTGAGGTTGTTGACGGCGAAGTTGTTGCCCAGCGTGGGCAGCTCGAGCTGCCCCAGGTCCTTCGGCTTGCCGGGCTCGAGCCGGCCGGTCAACGGGTCCTCCATGAACACGGTGAGGAACGTGTGGCCGTGACCTTCGCCGTGAAGCCGTACCGCGAAGAGCGGCGTCTGGCGAAGGTTGACGAACGCGTCGAGCTTTCGCTGAAGCAGCGCCAGCGGGAACACCTTGCGGCGAAAACTTCCCGCCAGCCACTGCGCGCTCAGCCACCCGGGTTCGGCCAGCCCGATCTCGGGCACCCCGCGCTCCATGTGCAGGCATGGCTCGACCTCCCAACGGTTGCGCAGCCGCACGGCGTTGGTCCCCGCGACCTTCTCGAGCTGCCACTGCGCGCTCAACCAGCCGGCGCCGATCGGGCCGCTGCCGGGCCTGCCCCTCTCGATGTGGAAGTACTGCGATGGCTTCCAGCGATTGCGGATGCGCACCCACGCCGTTCCCGGCACGATCTCGAGCGTCCACTGCGCGCTCAGCCATCCGAGGCCCACCGGGCCGGCGGCGATCGGCCCGCTTTCGATGTGCAGGCATTGCTCGGGCTTCCAGCGGTTGCGCAGGCGCACGAAGCTGATGTTGGGCACCTTCTCAATGACCCACTGCGCGCTCAGCCAGCCGGGGCCGGCGGTGGCGACGTCGAGCGCACCCGACTCGATGTGCGCGTAGCGAACGAGCGGGTTGCCGTTGACGAGCCTGACGAATGACGCGTCGGCCACCGGTTCGAAACGCCATTGCGCGCTGAGCCAGCCGGGAGCGATAGGCCCGACCGCGGGAGCGCCTGATTCGGCGTGCAGGTAGTGCCCGGGGCGCGCGAGGTTGCGCGCGCGAAAGTACGTCGAGCCGGCCACGGGCTCGAGCGCCCACTTCGCGCTGAGCCATCCCGGCTCGCATGGGCCGACCGCAAGGCTGCCGCTTTCGGCGTGCAGATGGTCGTCGGGCCGCCAGCGGCTGGCGATGCGGGTGATCGCAACTTCGCTCATGTCGTCTCTCTGGTGCGTGGTGGGATGGTCGTGATAGACCGCTTACCAGGGAGATCGCAAGCCGGGCGCGAAAGACGACACGAAGGCGCTGTCCGCCCCTAATTCATCGGAGCTTCAGGGCGCTGTAGAGCTGTAGAGCAGCGTGCGAGCCTTGTCTCAATCGCGCTGCACGGTGCGCTCGGCTCGCCGCGCAGGACGGCGACTTCGGTGAAGTAACCCCGGCGACGAAGCGCCGCTCTACCGACTCGGCAAGGCGCGCGTCGGCGGCGAGCACGTCGTCGTCCTTCATCGCGCGAAGGTCGATCGAGGTTTCGTACGGCACGCGCTCGTAACGGCTGACACCGCACAAGCGACACTGAGGCCGACCTCCTCGACGGCTCCTTCTTTGGCGAGAACTGCCAATCAACGACAGCAATCTGTACACGTCGACAAGCTCACTTCGACACGAGAGCACCCGCTGGATTTTGCACAGTGCGAGGCGGCACGACATGTCCGCACAGCGGACGTTTAAGGTGTCGGCTCGACCCGCAGTGAGCGCACGGCCACGCGGTTTCGAATGCCCGCGATGTGATGGACAGCGACCGTTGGTGGAGGTGAGTTCGTGGGCAGCACGCGGCCAAGAGGGAATGGATGACCGGGACGCCGTGGCTGTCAGCATGATGAGCTGAATCGGTCAGTCGTTTGTGTTGGCCGCGGGCCAGGACCTCGGCTGCACCAGACCATCGCCCGCAAGGCAAGCGGAAGTCAGGGACTGCTGCGAATCCGACCGAGACTCATGCATTGCGCCCGAGCCACTGCTCCAGCTCGAGCAGGGCCTGCTCGAACTCCAGTGCGCGCCCCGCCGCCTCGGCAGCTTCGAAGGCCGCGTGACCCAGTGCGCGGCGGGAACTCGCGAGAAAGGGCGCAAGGTGCTCGAGTTCCCCAGGCTCGTGACGGTAACCCCAGGCTGAAAGCTGCCGGTCCGAGGCACCCCAGAAGCGCGCCGCCAGGGCATGTTCACCCCGGCACGAGGCCAGTCCAACCACGGCGTCGAGCAGATCCACGCTGACCTTTTCGTGGCGCGCCAGCGGCAGGCACTCGATGGCGAACTTCTGGGCTTGATCCAGTTCGCCGCGCGCGACCAGCACCCGGATCAGGTTGTCGAGCAGGACCACGTTTCCCACCCGTCCGACATCCCGGCGCGCCCATCCGAGCGCCTCGCGGTAGCAGCGCTCGGCGGCATCGAGTTGTCCGGCGCGGTGCTTCGACGACGCGATGTTGTTGAGCAAGGTGAACACCAACACGCCGTCGCCCAGTCGGCGCGCCCCTTCGAGGGCCTCTTCCTGGGCCTGCAGTGCGGGCTCGACTTGGCCCAGCGTCGCGAGCGCCGAGCCCACCGCGTTGAGCGACCAGGCCAAGGCGCGTGGCTCACCCAACTGCCGCGCAGCGACCAAGGCTTGCTGCGCAAAGGACAGAGATTCCTCGTAGTGGCCGCGAAACTCGTTCAGCCGCGCCAGCGCCCGCAGCGTGCCGGCCCGCGCGGGTGTGACAACCGCAGCGTGGTCGTGTTCGAGTGCGGCCCGCGCCAGGCGCCAGCCCAGCTCGACGCTGTTCCAACCCCAGTAGTAGCCGGTGGCGGCAGCCAGCCGCAGGCCCGCTTGCGGATCGAGCGGGCCCTCGCTGCACCAGGTGAGCGCCACGACCAGGTTCTCATGTTCCTGCTTGAAGCGGCTCATCCACGCGTCCTGATCGGGCCCGCGCACATGCGGCTCGGCCGCTTCGGCCATCGCGATGAAGTGGGCCACGTGGCGGCCCCGTGTGGCCGCGCCTTCAGCACATTCATTCAAGCGGTCCAGTGCGTATTGGCGCACCGTCTCGAGCATCCGGTAGCGCGGGCGGCCTGCCGAGACTTCGCGAGCGACTTCGAGCAGCGACTTGTCGTGCAGCGCGGTCAACAGCGCCAGCGCCTCGTACTCGTCGGCCGTCTGCGCGACCTCGGCTGCGGCCTGCAGCGTCCAGCCGCCGGCGAACACCGACAACTGACGCAGCATGCGCTGCTCCGCCGCGCTGAGCTGCTCGTAGCTCCATTGCATCGCCGCGTGCAGGGTCTGGTGGCGCGGCAGACCGCGGCTGCCGCCCGTCAGCAGGCGGAAGCGGTCATCCAGGCGAGCGGCGATCTCGGCCACCGACAGCATCGGCACGCGTGCAGCCGCCAGTTCGATGGCCAGCGCAATGCCGTCCAGGCGCCGGCAGATCTCGGCCAGCGAAGAAGCGTTGCCGGCGTCAACCTCGAAGTCCGGCACCGTGAGCCGCGCGCGGTCGACGAAGACCCGCGCCGACTCCGCCCCCAGCACCGATGGCAGATCGTCGGTCGCCGGCAGCGACAGTGAGCGCACGGGATAGATCTGCTCGCCACTGACGCCCAGGCCTTCGCGGCTGGTGGCCAGGATCGTGGTCTGGCTGCCAGCGGTCTGCAGCGACTCCACCAGGGCGACCACGCCCTCGATCACATGCTCGCAGTTGTCCAACACCAGCAACGCGCGGCGCGGCGCCTGGTGATCGAGCAGCCGCGCCATCAGCGGCGTGTCACCTTCTTCGGGGATGCCCAGCACGGCCGCACAGGCGTGTGCCACGCGGGCGGCATCTTGCAGCGGCGCCAGATCGATGAACCACACCCCGTCGGCAAAGGCCTCGATCTCTTGATGCGCGAACTGCAACGCCAGGCGCGTCTTGCCGCAGCCGCCGATGCCGGTCAGCGTCAGCAGCCGCGTCGGGGGCAGCAAACGGGCGAGGTCGGCCAGTGCCGCCTCGCGGCCGATGAAGCGCGTGCGCGGGTCGGGCAGGTTGTGGCGCGGGCGCTGCGCCGGCTCCGATGCGGCGGCAGCCGTGGGTGAAGCCGCTGCCGGGCGCGCCACCGTCAAGCGGTAGCCGTAGCCGGGTAGCGTCGCAATCGCGCTCGTGCCGAGCAGCTTGCGCAGCTTGCCGATCTGGGTGGCGATGTTGTGCTCTTCCACCACCAGACCGGGCCAGACGAGGTCGAGCAACTCCTGCTTGGTGACGAGCCGTTCGTGGCGCTGCGCCAGCACGAGCAGCAGGTCAAAGGCCCGGCTGCCCACGGACACCGGCTCGCCGCGAACGCGCAGCACGCGTTCGGCCGGACGCAGCTCGAAGTGGTCGAAGCGCAGCGTGTCGTCGGCACAGGCTGGTGGCAAGGGCGAAGCTCCTGGGCAGCAGGCGGCCGCTTGACGTTGTTTGAAAACCCTTGAACCCGGCTTGAAGACGCCGCACGCGCCGCTCGACGAGAGTGTGCACCAGGCGTTCACCCCGATGTGCGCGCTGCCCACCTCAACTCGATGGAGCACGAGCCATGTCCCATGTCAGCCAACACTCGACCGATTCCGTCCGCTACGCCAAATGCATTGAAGTTTCCAAGCGAATCCGCTGGGACACCGATCGCGACGTGATCCGCGGCCGGCAGTTCGACTTCGGCAAGAAGTTCCTCCCCGACGGCCTGTCGAAGGTGGCGCAGCTGCCCTTCCTCGGCGCCGACGACAGGCGCCTGTTCTCGCAGGTGCAGGGCCGCACCTACGCCAACATGTTCGCGCTGGTCGAGCGCTTCATCGGTGCCAAGATGCTGGAGTTGAGCCGCGGCCACTGGCTCGGCGACCAGGTGGCGCTTGAAGCGATGGTGCGGCTGACCGACGAGGAGCTCAAGCACCAGGAAATGTTCCGCCGCCTGGAGACGATGATGGCGCCGGGCATGCCCGCGGGCTACCAGTTCCTTGCGCAGCCCAACGACGTGGCGCAGGCGGTGCTGGCGGCGTCGAGCTGGGCCGTGCTGGCGCTGGTCTGCGACATCGAACTGTTCTCGCAGGCGCACTACCGCAGCAGCATCGACGCCGAGACGCAGATCGACCCGCTGTGGAAGGACGTGTTCCTGTTCCACTGGAAGGAAGAGTCGCAGCACGCCATCGTTGACGAGATGGAGTGGTTGCGCGAGAACGAGCGCCTCGACCCCGGCCAGCGCGACCAGGCGGTCGACGAACTGATTGGCCTGGTAGGCGCGGTCGACGGTATCTGCCAGATGCAGGCCAAGGCCGACGCCGACTACTTCGTACAGGTGGCGGGCAGGACGTTCGACGATGCGCAGACGCGTGCCATCCATGCGAGCACGCTGCGCGCCTACCGCTGGCAGTACATCGCCAGCGGTGTGCAGGACCCGCGCTTTCTCGAGTTGCTGGGTTCGATGATCAACGCCGAGCAAGGGGCGCGCATCAGCAGCGCCCTGAGCCTGATCGTCGGTGCCGTGCACTGAACAAGGCAGACCATCATGAAGACACTTGCAATCGGCCTGTCGGTCCTCGCCTTGCTGCTGGGCGCGCCGGCATTCTCGTCCGACGACCATGAACGGGACGACGACCACGGCGCGCGCCACGCCCGGCAGGAACGCTTCCTCTATGTCGCGACGATCGCGCAGAGCGCACAAGACCCCGACTTCATCGCCGTGATCGGGGCCGATCCACGCCGGCACGACTTCGGCCGCATCGTCAACCGGATCGACATGCCCAATGTGGGCGACGAGCTGCACCACTTCGGCTACTCGTTCGACAAGAAGCGCCTGATCGTGCCGGGACTGTTCTCGAACCGAATCCACATCTTCGGCATTCGGGGCAACGGCAAGGAGATGCGCCTGCAGGCGACCAACGAACAGCTGGCCGCCTGGAGCAGCTACATCATCCCGCACAGCGTGATCGCCAAGTCCAAAGGCAAGGCGCTCGTGACGATGATCGGCGCTGCGAGCGGCGACACACGGCCCGGTGGCATCGTCGAAATCGACGACTCGACCGGTGCGTTCACGACCCATTTCGGCCCCGGCCCGGCGCGCGGGCCCCACGACCTGGGGCCCCAGTACATGTACGACTTCGACGCGTTGCCGTCGGCCAACCGCGGCATAAGCACCACCTTCGGACCGCCGGCCTTGTGCGGCATGGGTGTTGCACCGGGCTGCCTGGGGGACGAAGTCGCGGTCTGGGACCTCGAGCAAAAACGGGTGATCCAGGTCGCCAAGCTCGGCGCGAACAGCGGCGCCCTGGAGGTGCGCTTCATCGACGAACCCGGCGTGCGGCGGGCCTTCATCAACACGCCGGGTACGCACGCGGTCTGGTTGGCCGAAGACGACGACAAGGACGGTGTCTTCAAGTTCCACCAAGTGCTCGGCCCTGCGGACGGGCTGCTGATACCGGTCGACATGCTGCTGTCGTACGACCACAAGTTCATGTACGTGACGAACTGGTTCGGCAACACCGTTCAGCAGTTCGACATCAGCGACCCGTTCCACCCGGTGCTCAAGGCCACCGTCGCCGTGCCGCACCCGAACATGCTGCGGCTAAGCCCGGACAACAAGCGCCTGTACGTCTCCAACTCGCTGCTCACGCCGTGGGACAACGATGCGCGCTTCGGTCCGCCGCGCAATGACCAGTACGGAGTCTGGCTGTTCGAGGTGAACCGGCGCGCGGGCGGGCTCACCCCGCACAAGCCCGACGGCAGCGCCTGGGTCAGCTTCACCGACATTCAGAAGAAGTACACCGCGGGGCCGGCCGGCCCGCACATGATGTTGTTCGACCCCAGCGTGCGCCTGGCACCCGGCGAACACTGATGGCTGGCGCAGCGGTGGGCAGGGGGAGTTCCGGATCGACGTGACCGCTGTGGCTCGAACGGCCGGCACCGATTGATGGATGTCGGCGACGACTGTCGACCCACTTTCTTCGCGAGGGTTTTCGCGCTGTGCGCGAGGTGAGGGTCGGCTGACCGCCGTATTGCAGACGCCAAACCTTGCGGTCGCCTCCGCTCCCTCCGGGTCGTGGGTTGCCGGCCAACCCGCCACCTTCAATGACCGGTCCCACGCAGGCTGCCGACCTTCGTCGACCGCTGCTCGAAGAGTCCCTCCTGGCCGAAAGCTGCTGCAGACCGTACCGTTCTCGGCACGCGAGCAAATCTCACGGCCCCTCGTCACAGCAGCTCGACCGGTCCTGGCCGTCCAGCGACGCACAGGTGTCGCGCCTGAGTAATCGCTGCGTGCACCTCCCGAGTGTTTGGCTCGCTGCGTCGAACGTCGCCAATGCGGAACCGGACGTTATTGCCCCGCGACCACCCTTCGCGCTTCCTTGAACCCCGCCACCTTGTGCCCCTTGCGCGCGCGCTTGCCTTCGTGGCTGGCGAGCACGGCGCCGCGCAGCACCTCGTCCTTCTCCTTGCCGCGGTTGATGCCGTGGACTACGAGCGTGTCGCCGCAGGTCGTCACCGACAGCAGCGGGTCTTTCGCATCGATGTCCATCAGCGTCAGCCCACGCCCACCGTTGGCCTGGCGTTTCAGATCGGACAACGGGAAGACAAGCAGACGGCCGCCGACCGAAAGACATGCAACACGCGTGTGATGTGCCTGCACGATCGTCGGCGGCAGCACATGCTCGCCGGGTTCAAGCGAGAGAAACGTCTTGCCCGCCCGCTGACGGCTCACCAAGTCGCAGGCCTGCGCAAGCAAGCCGAATCCTGCTGTGTTGGCGAGCAGCAGCAGCGTCTCGGCCGCGCCGGCAAAGTAGTGCGCCGGTTGTGAGCCGCTCTCGAACTCGGCCAGCGTCGTGATCGGCGTGCCGTCGCCTCGCCCGCCGGGCAGCAGGCTCACCGACACGCTGTAGGCGCGGCCGCTGCTGCCGAGCACGACGAGATTCTCGACGCTGCGGCAGGAGAACGCGCCGTACAACCCATCGCCGGCCTTGAAGGCGAGTGTCGAGGCGTCGATCTCGTGGCCCTTCAAGGCCCTCACCCAGCCCTTCATGCTGACGACCACGGTGACGGGCTCATCGACGATCTTCACATCGGCGACGGCGCGCTTGTCGGCCAGCAGCACCGTGCGCCGCGCGTCACCGTACTGCTTGGCGTCGGCCTCGATCTCCTTGACCAGCAGCTTCTTCAACGCAGCGGCGCTACCGAGGATCTCTTCGAGCTTGCTCTTCTCTTCGCGCAGCGCTTTCAACTCCTGCTCGATCTTGATCGCTTCGAGTCTTGCGAGCTGACGCAGACGGATGTCGAGGATGTCGTCAGCCTGCCGCTCACTGAGTTTGAAGCGCGCAATCAGCGCCTGCTTCGGCTCGTCGGCATTGCGGATGATGCGGATCACCTCGTCGATGTTCAGCAGCACCAACTGCCGGCCTTCGAGCACGTGGATGCGATCCGTGACCTTGCCCAGCCGGTGCCGAGTGCGCCGCGCCACCGTGATCTGCCTGAACTCGACCCATTCCTCGAGCATCTGGCGCAGGCTCTTCTGCACCGGCCGGCCGTCGATGCCGATCATCGTCAGGTTCATCGGCGCGTTGGTCTCGAGGCTCGTCTGCGCCAGCAGCGTGTTGATCAGGTCTTGCTGGAGGGTGGTGCGCGTCTTCGGCTCGAAGACCAGCCGCACCGGGGCATCCTTGCTCGACTCGTCGCGCACCGCATCGACCACCGCCAGCACCGTCTGCTTCAACTGCACCTGCTCTTGCGACAGCGCCTTCTTGCCGGTCTTGACCTTCGGGTTGGTCAGCTCTTCGATTTCTTCGAGCACTTTCTGCGAGCTCACGCCCGGCGGCAGCTCGTGCACGACGAGCTGCCACTGCCCGCGCGCCAGGTCTTCGATCGTCCAGCGCGCGCGCACCTTCAGGCTGCCGCGCCCCGTACGATAGGCCTCGCGGATGTCTTCGTCCGCGCTGATGACCTGCCCGCCGCCGGGGAAGTCGGGGCCGGGCAGCAACTCGAACTGCGCGTCGTTGGTGAGCTTCTCGTTCTTGATCAGCGCGATCGCCGCCGCCGCGACTTCACGCAGGTTGTGGCTCGGAATCTCGGTGGCCAGCCCCACCGCAATGCCACTCGCCCCGTTGAGCAGCACGAACGGCAGCCGCGCCGGAAGTTGCTTCGGCTCCTCGAACGAGCCCTCGTAGTTCGGCACGAAATCGACCGTGCCCTCGTCGATCTCGTCGAGCAGCAGCCGCGAGATCGGCGCCAGCCGCGCCTCGGTGTAGCGCATCGCCGCCGCGCCGTCGCCGTCGCGCGAACCGAAGTTGCCCTGGCCGTCGATCAGCGGGTAGCGCTGTGAAAAATCCTGCGCCATGCGCACGAGCGCGTCGTAGGCCGCGGTGTCGCCATGCGGGTGGTACTTGCCGATGACGTCGCCGACGACACGCGCGCTCTTCACCGGCTTGGCGCCGGATGTGCTCGACCAAGCAAGGCCCAACTGCTGCATCGCGTACAAGATGCGCCGCTGCACCGGCTTCTGGCCGTCGCACACATCGGGCAGCGCGCGGCCCTTGACGACCGACAGCGCGTATTCGAGGTAAGCGCGCTCGGCGTACGCGGCCAGCGCGATCGCGTCGCCGCTGGGCGGGGGATCGGGAGTGAACAGGTCTTTCATGGCGGCGGGCAGTGTAGCCACTGGGTCTGTCCCGCATGGCGCCGACGGCGCGATCGGGCTACCGTGCGCAGCCGCGTTCGTGCGGCCCACCGGAGACGACCGATGAAGATTCGATTGCTTTTGAAGGCCGGCCTGTGCGCCGCGTTGCTCCAATTC
>JANNJX010000633.1:0-2322 GCA_031396005.1 Burkholderiales bacterium | reverse complement strand
CAGCTCGGCCTGACCGGCACCAAGTACGGCTGCGGCGTGGCCGCCTGCGGCGCCTGCACGGTGCACATCGACGGCGCGCCGGTGCGCAGTTGCGCCATGCCGGCCGCAGCCGTGCAGCCGCAGCAGAAGATCACGACGATCGAAGGCCTGTCGGCCAAGGGCGACCACCCGCTGCAGAAGGCCTGGGTGGCGCTGGACGTGCCGCAATGCGGCTACTGCCAGAGCGGCATGCTGATGGCCGCTGCCGCGTTGCTCAAGGAAAAACCGAAACCGACCGACGCCGACATCGATGCGGCGATGACCAACATCTGCCGCTGCGGCACCTACAACCGCGTGCGGGCTGCGATCCACCAGGCCGCGGGCAATCCGCAGCGCACGGCGTCGATCGAGATCGTGCACCTGCCGAGGAGCGTCGCATGAAGACCACCGCTCTCGAGATGAATCGGCGCGAGTTGTTGGGCACGTTCGCAGCCGGCGCCTTCGTCTTCGGTTTTCCGACCGGCGCCGGCGCACAGGCCAGCGCCGCGCCCGAGGTCAACGCCTGGGTCGTCATCCAGCCCGACGACCGCGTCGTCATCCGCATCGCGCGCTCCGAGATGGGCCAGGGCACGCTGACCGGGCTGGCTCAATTGGTCGCCGAGGAACTCGGCTGCGATTGGGGCAAGGTCACGACCGAGTACCCGACGCCGGCCACCAACTTGAAACGCAACCGCGTCTGGGGCAACTACTCCACCGGCGGCAGCCGCGGCATCCGCGAGTCGCAGGAGTACGTTCGCAAAGGCGGCGCGGCGGCGCGGATGATGCTCGTGCAGGCCGCAGCCGAGCAGTGGAAGGTGCCGGCAGCCGAATGCCGCGCCGACAAGGGCGTGGTCACGCACGCGCAAAGCAACAAGCGCGCGCGCTACGGCGAACTTGCTGCCGCGGCGTCGCAGCTCACGCCGCCCGCCGAGGTGACGCTGAAAGACCCGAAGGATTGGACGCTCGCCGGCAAGCCGGTGGCGCGCCTGGACACCGTCGACAAGACGACCGGCAAGCAGATTTACGGCTCCGACCTGAAGCTGCCCGGCATGCTGCACGCCGCGATCAAGGACTGCCCGGTGTTCGGCGGCAAGGTGGCGAGCTTCGACGCGGCAGCGATTGCCCAGCGGCCCGGCGTGAAGAAGGTGGTCAAGGTCGGCGACAGCGCGGTGGCGGTCGTGGCCGACACCTGGTGGCGCGCCAAGAGCGCACTCGACGCGTTGCCGATCGAATGGGACCTGGGCACCAACGCCAAGGTGCAGCAGGCCGACATCGACGCGATGTTGAAGGCCGGCCTGTCCGCAGAACAAGCAGCGGTGGGCAACAGCAACGGCGACGTCAAGGCGGCGCTGGCCGGCGCGGCGCGCAAGGTCGAAGCGGTGTACGGCTACCCGTTTCAGAACCACGCGACGATGGAGCCGATGAACGCCACGGCAAAAATCACGATGTCTGCGACAGGGACGGCCGAGCGCTGCGAAGTCTGGACGCCGACGCAGAACGGCGAGTCCGCCCTGGCCGCCACCGCGGAAGCTGCGGGCCTGCCGCCGGCACAGTGCGAGGTCTACAAGCAACTGCTCGGCGGTGGCTTTGGCCGCCGCGGCATGACCGACTGGATCCGCCAGACCGTGGCCATCGCCAAGGAGATGCCCGGCGTGCCGGTGAAGTTGCTGTGGACGCGCGAAGAAGACATGCAGCACGGCCGCTACCACCCGATCACGCAGTGCAAATTGAGCGCGGGCATCGACGACAAGGGCCAGCTGACGGCGCTGCACATGCGCATCTCGGGCCAGTCGATCCTGGCCGCGGTGTTTCCGCAGAACGTGCGCGACGGCAAGGACCCTGTTGTCTTCCAGGGCCTGAACAACGGCGGCGGCGAAGCGATGTTCGGCTACAGCGTGCCCAACTTGCTGATCGACCACGCGATGCGCAACTCGCACGTGCCGCCGGGCTTCTGGCGCGGCGTCAACCTGAACCAGAACACGATCTACGTCGAGTGCTTCCTCGACGAAGTGGCGCACGAGTTGAAGCGCGATCCGCTCGAGCTGCGGCGCTCGTTGATGGACAAGCACCCGAAGCACCGCGCGGTGCTCGACGCCGCTGCGGGCAAGGCCGGCTGGGGCACACCGGCACCAGACGTGAAAGGGCAGAAGGTGTTCCGCGGCCTGGCGCAGACACATGGCTTCGGCAGCTATGTGGCGGCTTGCGCCGAGGTCTCGGTCAGCGCCGACGGCGAACTGACGGTGCACCGCATCGTCGCCGCCACCGACTGCGGCTACGCCGTCAACCCGCAGCAGATCGAAGCCC
>JANNJX010000574.1:0-2403 GCA_031396005.1 Burkholderiales bacterium | reverse complement strand
GCCGACGAAGATGCCGGCGGCGCCGAGCGCGGCCAGCGCATTGCCGAAGAAGATCGAAGCCAGCACCGGCACGACACCGCGCAGGCCGATGATGGCCAGGCCGGCGACGACGAGGAAAAAGCTGATCGCCCAGTCGCGCAGGTACCGCGAGCGGTCGCGCATCGCGAGCAGGCTCATCGCCGCGGCGTTGACCAGGCTCACCATGGCGGTGAACAGCAGCGCGGTCGGCATGTCGAGGTGCATGTCAGTGGCGCCCGGCCGCCCGAAGCCACTGACCGCCCCAAAGGCCACGAAGGGACCCGTGCCAGGCCCGGGGGGCAAGAGCGAAGCGACGTGGGGGTTTCCGTGGGGGTTTCATTACCGCGTTCATCGTGTTCTGTAGTGGTAGGCGTAGCCGTCGGCAAAGCCGAGCTTGAAGTACACCGCGCGCGCGGCGTGGTTGTCGGCTTCGACTTGCAAGTAGGCGCTCCTGGCTCCCGCTTCACGCGCATTGGTCAGCAGCTTCGTGCACAACGCCGCCGCCAGCCCCTGGCCGCGCATCGTCTCGTTGACGAAGACGTCGTACAGGCCGACCAGATCGCCTTCGCTCGCGCTCTGGCCGCAGGCGACGAGCACGCCGTCTTCGCTGCGCTTGATCGCCAGCGCGGCGAACGGCACCGGCGAGCCGGCCAGGCGCTCGGCATGCGCGGCGCGTTGCGCCAGCGGCGAGCCGCGCAGCGCGCCGACGGCTTCGGCCATGGCAGCGTGGCCGATCGCGGCCCAGGCCAAGCCCCCCGCCAGTTTCGGCAGCGCGGGCGCACGCAGATGCGTCAGCCGCGGCGCGATCATCACCCGCGTGTCGTCGATGGCGCCGAAGCCGCGTGCGGCGAGTTCGCCGTCGAGCCCGGCCGGGCGCGTGAACGGCGTGATGCGCACCACCATGGGCAACTGCGCCGCGGCATACACGGCTTCGGCCCGCGCCAGCTTGTGCACCACCGACAGTCGCCCGCTGGCCAGCGCATGGACGCAGCGCGCACGCTTGGCTTTGCCTGGCGAGAAGCGCACCAGCCAGCCGTCGAGCCACAACTGCTGCGGCGGTGCGCTGGCATTGAGACTCGCGTCTTCGGCACGCACCAGCAGCTTGCGGTCGAAGTCGGGGTTCAGGCCGCGGTTGCCCGCCAGCTCAGCCGCGAGCTCGGCGGCCGGCGAATGCACGCCAGCCATCACAGGACTTGCCGTGACCTTTCGACCATCTCGTTCGCAAACGCGATGTAGGCCTGCGCGCCGCGCGAGCTCGGGTCGAAGACGACGCCGGCCTGGCCATAGCTCGGTGCTTCGGCCAGACGCACATTGCGTGGGATCACGGCGTCGAACACCTTGTCGCCGAAGTGTGATTTCAACTGCTCGCTGACCTGCTGCTGCAGCGTCATGCGGTTGTCGAACATGACGCGCAACAGGCCGATGATCTGCAGCTGCGGGTTCAGGTTGGCATGCACCTGGCGGATCGTGTTGACGAGATCAGTCAGGCCTTCCAACGCAAAGTACTCGCACTGCATCGGCACGATGACGCCGTTGGCGCTGCACAGGCCATTGAGCGTCAGCAGCGACAGCGACGGCGGGCAGTCGATGAGCACGAAGTCGTAGTCGGCTTCCACGGCAACGAGCGCGCCGCGCAGCCGCTCGCTGCGCCGCTCGACGCTGACCAGTTCGATCTCGGCGCCAGCGAGCTCGCGGTTCGCGCCGAGCACGTCGTAGCCCCCTTTGTCGGTGCGCTGGCGCGCTTCGGCGATCGTCGAGGATTCCAGCAGCACGTCGTACACCGACAACTCGAGCGCGCGCTTGTCGACGCCCGAGCCCATCGTCGCGTTGCCCTGCGGGTCGAGGTCGACGATCAGCACGCGCTGGCCGAGCTGCGCCAGCCCCGCGGCGAGGTTGACCGTGGTGGTGGTCTTGCCGACCCCGCCTTTTTGATTGGCGACACAGAAGACTTGCATGCGGTCAGTCTCGCATCAATCTCGAACCAGCCGGATGCCGAAGCCGATCAGGAACACGCCGGCGGCGCGTCCTGCCCAGCGCGCTGCGCTGCGGTTGGCCTTGACCTTGGCCGCAACCGCGTTCGCAATAGCACACAGCGTCAGACAGTACACGGCGGTGATGACGGCGATCGTGGCCGCCATCGCTGCGAACGTCGGCAGGCCGCGGTGCGTGGCCGGGTCGATGAACAGCGGAAAGAAGGCCATGTAGAAAACGATCGCCTTCGGGTTCGCCAGCGTGATGAAGAACGCCTGGCGCGCGTAGTGGCCCGGCTCGATGCGGATCGGCGAGGCGCTGCCGTCGCCTTTCGAGAACAGCAGCTTCAAGCCGATCCACGCCAGGTAGGCTGCGCCCGCGTATTGCACGGCCTTGAACAACATCGGGTTGGCG
>JANNJX010000573.1:0-1509 GCA_031396005.1 Burkholderiales bacterium | reverse complement strand
GTCGAGTAGAACGTCGCGGCATTGCTCGACTCGTCGGCGCCGAACAGATCCACCGTGACGCTGAAGTGGAAGTTGAGGTAACGCTGGATCGTCGGCAGGTCGATCACGCCGGCCGCGCGCAGGCG
This sequence comes from Burkholderiales bacterium, assembly GCA_031396005.1. Classification (GTDB taxonomy): domain Bacteria; phylum Pseudomonadota; class Gammaproteobacteria; order Burkholderiales; family Burkholderiaceae_C; genus CADEEN01. The sequence goes on along the minus strand of JANNJX010000573.1, from coordinate 1,384 downwards.
CTTGACATCGTCGGTCTTCAGCTCGTTCATCGCCGCACAGGTGCGGGCGATGACGCGGGACACGCCGCTCTCGCCGACGAACATGTGGTGCGCTTCTTCGGTCAGCATGAACTTGGTGGTGCGCGCCAGCGGGTCGAAACTCGACTCGGCCAACGCACAGAGCTGGAACTTGCCGTCGCGGTCGGTGAAATAGGTGAACATGAAGAAGGCGAGCCAGTCCGGCGTCTTCTCGTTGAAGGCGCCCAGGATGCGCGGGTTGTTCTCGTCGCCGCTGCGGCGCTCGAGCAGGGCCTCGGCTTCTTCGCGGCCGTCGCGGCCGTCGCGGCCGAAATGCTTGTGCAGCAGATAGACCATGGCCCACAGGTGGCGACCTTCTACTCCACGGGCCTGAAGGGCCGCTACGAAGAAGGCAAGCGTGTCGACGACCACCAGCTGCGCGGCCAGACCTACAAGGTGCTCGAGGTGCGCAACGGCGCGCTGGTCGAGAAGGAAGTGCCGATGCTGAACGCGTTGAACGAAGTGCTGCGCGACGACTACATCAAGGACAGCGTGGCCGGCGTCGATCGCTGGAACAAGGTCATCGACAAGGCCGGCATCCCGTTCAAGCTGACCGTGCCGCACAAGGCCTTCCACCGCAACATCGGCGCCCTGGCCGGCGCCAAGGTGTCGCCGGACGGCCGCGTGCTCAGCGAAGCGGAATGGAACGCGAAGAAGAACGAGTGGCTGCCGAGCGGCGAGGACCGCGCGTTTGTCGCCAGCCTGATGGGCCGAGTCGTCGAACCCGGCAAGTTCGCCAACTGGATCGCGCCGCCGGTGATGGGCATCAACCGCCAGCCCGTCGATTTCGAGTACGTCCGCTTCGCCTGAAATGAATGCGCCCGCTGAAGTCGCTGTCATCAAGCAGCACCTGATCGACCCCGAGATCTGCATTCGCTGCAACACCTGCGAAGCGATCTGTCCGGTCAAGGCGATCACGCACGACTCGCGCAACTACGTCGTCGACGCCGAGAAGTGCAACTTCTGCATGGATTGCATCTCGCCCTGTCCGACCGGCTCGATCGACAATTGGCGCACCGTGGCGCGCGCCGCAGCCTACAGCGTGAGCGCCCAACTGGGTTGGGACGAACTGCCGTCCGCCCTGACGCCCGAGCAACTGGCAGAACAGGGCGTGCAAGCCGAGACGCCGTCGGTAGCGGTGCCAGGCGCAGCTGTTTTGCCCGCCTTCGGCAGCGTCGACACCGCCTCTTCTGCTGCCCAGTACGGCGCCACCCTGCCGCCCTGGTCGGCCGCCCATGCCTACACCAACCTGTACGGTCCGAAACAGCCGACCACGGCCCAGGTCGTCGGCAACTTCAACTGCACCGAAGCCGGCTTCGACAACCAG
>JANNJX010000053.1:0-1884 GCA_031396005.1 Burkholderiales bacterium | reverse complement strand
GGCGCATCAGCTCGCGCACGCGGCCCACCGGCGTGCCACCGATGCCGCTGTGCGCCCAGATGAGGTTGGCGCCGGGCGCGTGTGCCATCAGCTTCTCGATCGCCACTTCGTCGCAATGCGCGAGCACGGCCAGGCTGCGCTGACGCGCGAGCTTCATCAGCTTGGCAGCGACCGCACCGTCGGCGTTGGCGCTGTCGTAGAGGTGGAACTCGCCGAGGCCGCGAAACGGGCCGGCGGCCGTGCCGCGTTCGAGCTCGCGCAGCACCATCTGGTGGATCGTCTCATCAGCGAACCAGCCGTCGTAGTCGGCGCGGTTGCGGTACAGGCGCACGAACGGCACCACGGTGACGCCGGCGGCGCGTGTCGCCTCGCCCGCCGCGGCCAGCGCCATGGTGCCGTCGTTGGGCCGGCTGTTGGCGACGATGGCGCGCACGCCGCTGCGCTGCATGCGACCGAGCACGTCGGCCAGCGGGTGCGGCCCCTGTGCCTCGTCGTTGTAGTGCAGGTGGGCATCGAGAAGCGGACCGTCGTAGCGCGCCGCGGCACGCAGCGGCAGCGCGGCGCCGAGTGCCGCGGCGGCGAGCACGGCCCGCCGGCGGATCACGGCTTGGCCAGCGCCCGCTCGACGAAGTCGAGCCGGTCCTGGCCCCAGAAGATTTCGCCGCCGACGACATAGCTCGGCGCGCCGAAGACGCCGGCCTCGATCGCGTGCTGGGTGTTGGCTTCGTAGCGCTCGGCCGCCGCCTGCGAGTGCGCGTCTTCGAGCCGCCGCGACGGCAGTTCGCGTTCTTTCAGCAGCGCGGCCAGCGTGGCCTCGTCGGCGATGTTGCGCTCCTCAACCCAGACCGCGCGCAGCACGGCGTCGGTGATGTGCATCGCCGCGCCGGCGCCATCGTGCTGGGCGACGGCGATGATCAGCTTGGCGGCATCGTCGCCTGCCACCGGGAAAAACTTCGGCGTGACGTTCATCGGCGCGTGCAGGTGCTCAGAGAAACGCTTCATCTCGACGAGCCGGTAGGCTTGGCGCTGCGGCGCACGCTTGCCCAGCGGCAACCCACCGGAGACCGGAAAGACCTTGCCGCCCAGATCGACCGGCAGCACCTCGATGCGCGCGCCCTGCTTGCGCGCCACGTCCCAGAAGCGCAAGTGTCCGAGGTAGGTCCACGGCGACTGCGGCGCAAAGTAGTACTGGACGTCGGTGGCCATCGGCGCGCTCCTGGGCTGGCTTGGACAACGCGCACGGTAGCCGATTCACCGCGCCGCCGTCGCGCCATGGGTTCCCGCCCTGACCCGGCGCCCTCCAGTGGGGTGGCGGACACACCTGCGTCGTGCGCGGCGCAACACAATCGAAACGCGTGAAGAATTTCACGTGCACTCCGCTACGATGCGCCCCCTCATGGTTTCACTGTCCCGCCTGCTGTTCTGTTTGTTGTGCTGCGGCGCGGCGCTGCCGCCCTTGGCCCACGGCGCGGCCGCGCGCGCGCCGCGCAACGACACGCTGGCCCAGTGCAGCTGGGACCGGCCCGGGCGCAACGCCTTCAGCGGCGACGTGGTGGCCGCGATCGACCGCTACAGCGACATCCCGACGCCGGTGCGCGTGCGCTTGAAGGAGCGCATGCAGGCCCGCGAGTACGACGACATGGTCGACATCCGGCGCGACTCGATCCAAGGCAAGTTCGAGTACGCGAGCACCATCCGCGACATGCACTTCGGTAAGGACCGCGTTTGCCGCCAGGTCACGCGCAGCAAGTGGACCGACAAGACGCACGAGCGCGGCCTCGTTTACTGCGAGAGCGAGCACTGCATCCTCGTGCCCACGGTCTGCCGCAACGTCAGCCGCATCGATCGCAAGCTGCCTCTCGTCGCCGGCGACGCCCTCAAGCC
>JANNJX010000552.1:0-3174 GCA_031396005.1 Burkholderiales bacterium | reverse complement strand
GTAGGCAAACAGATGCGCGAGCACGGCGATGAAGCCGAAGATCTGTGTGCCCTGGATCAGGTGACGGTGGATCTCTTCCGATTCAGCCTCGGTCAATCCGGTGGGCCACACCTTGTTGGGGTCCGACTTGTATTCCATGTGTCCTCCTCAGGGGGAGTTCAAAGCGTGCGCAACCCGCACGCGGGTACCAAGAGCTGGCACCACCCGGCACCGGCTGTGTGTAATCTCTACCTTACGCTCTGAAGTGTCAAGTATTGATTACGCCGACGCTGTGGCGTTCGAGGCCACGCCGCGCGCGCGTGCGCTCGAACCCTCGTTACAGTACCGGCGCATTCCATGCAACATCAGTCACCACCGCCCTCAAACCATTCGTCCGTGCCCACGCTGTCGGCCGTCGATCTGGCCTGCCGGCGCGGCAACCGCCGCCTGTTCAGCGGCGTCGGCTTCGACGTCGGCGCCGGCCAGGCGATGTGGCTGCGCGGGCGCAACGGCCGCGGCAAGACCAGCCTGCTGCGCCTGGCCGCGGGCCTCGCGGTGCCGGAGTGCGGACGCATCACCTGGGGCGGCGTGCCGGTGCGCGAAGCGGCGGGCTTCGCGCAGCGACTGGTGTACGTGGCCCATGCGAGCGCGTTGAAGGACGATCTGAGCGTCACCGAATCGCTGCGCTTTCTGGCGCTGCTGCACGGCCGCGCTGCGGACACCGCGGCGCTGCATGCCGCGCTCGAGCGCGTCGGCATGGGCGCGCGGCGCGATGCGCTGGTGCGCACGCTGTCGCAAGGGCAGCGCCGCCGCGCCACGCTGGCGCGGCTGGCGCTGGAGTGTAAGGCAGCGCTGTGGATCCTCGACGAGCCTTACGACGCGCTCGACAGCGACGGCATCGATTGCGTCAACGCGCTGCTCGCCGAACACCTGGCGCGCGGCGGCAGTGTGCTGCTGACGAGCCACCAGGCCACGGGCGCAACGGCGCCGCGGATGGCGCTGTTCGACCTCGACGCCTTCGCTTGAGCCACGCATGTCCAACCCCATCCTCGCCATCTACAGCCGTGACGTTCGCGTGGCCTCGCGGCGCCGCGTCGAAGCGCTGCTGCCGGTGGTGTTCTTCGTCGTCGCCATCAGCCTGTTTCCGATCGGCGTCGGCCCCGAGCCGCAGATGCTGCGCCAGATCGCCGCCGGCATCGTCTGGGTCTGCGCGCTGCTGGCCTCGATGCTGTCGGTGGCCAACCTCTACGCCGGCGACCTTGCCGACGGATCACTCGAGCAGATGATGCTGTCGGGCCAGTCCGGCAGCCTCGTCGCGGCCGCCAAGGCCACCGCGCACTGGACGGTGACCGGCGCGCCGCTGGTGCTGGCCGCGCCGCTGATCGGCCTCTTGCTCGGCATGAGCAGCCAAGCCATCGCCGCGCTGATCGCCTCGCTGCTGCTCGGCACGCCGATCCTGTCGCTGCTCGGCGGCCTCGGCGCCGCGCTGACGCTCGGCTTGCGCAGCGCCGGCGTGCTGTTGATCCTGCTGATCGTGCCGCTGTCGATTCCGGCGCTGATCTTCGGCGCCGGCGCGGTCAGCGCGGTCGATGCCGGGCAGTCGGCGCAGGGGCACTTTTCACTCCTCGGCGCGCTCTTGATCTTGACCACGCTGTGTGCCCCGGTGGCGACGTCGTTCGCGCTGCGCATCGCCCTGGAATGAACCCGTGAGCAAACAACCGACAACCTGGCTGACCTTCTCCGCGCCGCCGCGCTTCTACGCGCTGGCCAACGCAATCAATCCGTGGCTGTGGGCGCTTGCCGTTGCGTTGTCCATCGTCGGCTTGTACATCGGCTTCTTCGTCGCGCCGACCGATGCCACGCAGGGCGAGTCGTACCGCATCATCTTCATCCATGTGCCTGCCGCATGGATGTCGATGATCCTGTACCTGGCCATGGCCTTTTGGGCAGCGATGGGCTGGATGCTCAACGCGCGCATGGCCTCGACGCTGGCCCGCGCCATCGCCCCCACCGGTGCGATGTTCACCTTCATCGCCCTGTGGACCGGCGCCTTCTGGGGCAAGCCGACCTGGGGCACCTGGTGGGTCTGGGACGCGCGGCTCACCTCGGAACTTATCCTGCTCTTTTTGTATCTGGGATTCATTGCGCTGGTGACGTCGATTGACGACCTGGCGCGTGGCGACAAGGCCGGTGCGCTGCTGGCCATCGTCGGCTCGATCAACGTGCCGATCATCTACTTCTCGGTGCGCTGGTGGAATACGCTGCACCAGGGCGCGACGGTGAGCCTGACGAGTGCGCCGAAAATGGCGCAGACCATGCTGCTGGCAATGCTGATCATGACTGTGGCCTTCTGGATATATTCGTTTGCCACGGTGTTCACGCGCGCGCAGGCGCTGGCCCTGGAGCGCGATGCCGACGCCGACTGGGCGCGAAAGGAAATGTTATGAACTGGGGCAGTCTGTCGGAGTTCCTGTCCATGAAGGGGTATGGGCTGTACGTTTGGGGCTCGTACGGCATGACCGCGCTGCTGATGCTGGTCGAGCCCTGGCTGGTGCGGCGCCAACTGAGCCGCGCGCGCCGCACGAAACCTGTGGGAGCACTGACAACATGAAACCGCGTCACAAACGTCTGGCCGTCATCGGCGGCATCGTTGCCAGCGTGGCCGTGGCCGCGGGCCTGGTGCTCAATGCCTTTCAGAGCAACCTGGTCTTCTTTTTCTCGCCGTCGCAAGTCGTCGCCAAAGAAGCGCCGACAGCCAAGACGTTCCGCTTGGGCGGCATGGTCAAGGAAGGCAGCGTCAAGCGCAACGGCACCGAGGTCGTGTTCGCCGTCACCGACACCGCGCAGACGATCAACGTCAAGTACGTCGGCATCCTGCCCGACCTGTTCAAGGAGGGCAAAGGCGTCGTCGCACAAGGTCAGTTGCAGAGTGACGGCCTGTTCGTGGCGCGCGAGGTGCTGGCCAAGCATGACGAGAACTACATGCCGCCCGAAGCGGCAGAAGCCTTGAAGCGCGCCAAACAAACCAACGAGAAGATCGCCAACACCGTGTCGCCGGGAGCCGCGCGGTGATCCCCGAGCTCGGCCAGTTGGCGCTGCTGCTCGCGCTCGGCGTTTCGCTGGTGCAGGGGAGTTTGCCGATCGCCGGCGCGGCGCGCGGCCGCCACGATTGGATGGCGCTGGCGCGGCCTGCCG
>JANNJX010000531.1:0-5400 GCA_031396005.1 Burkholderiales bacterium | reverse complement strand
ACTTGCCGCCGCCGAAGTGGCGCATCGACAAACTGACGCTGCCGACGGCAAACGACTCGGCCGTGATCGGATCGTTGCCTAAGCCGAGGATCATCTCCGTCGAGCGCCCGCCGATGTCGATCACCAGGCGCGTGCGTTCGCTCGGCTGCAGATAAGCCACGCCGGCGTAGATCAGGCGCGCCTCTTCGCGGCCGGAGATGACCTCCACCGGGAAGCCGAGCGCGGCCCGTGCGCGCAGCAGGAAGGCATCGCGGTTCTTCGCTTCGCGCAGCGTCTGCGTGGCCACCGCGCGCACCTGCGCCGGCGCAAAGCCCTGCAGCCGCGTGGCGAAGCGGCGCAGCGTCGTCAGGCCGCGTTCGGCGGCTTCTTCGCCGAGCAGGCCGTTGGCGTCGAGGCCGCCGCCCAGGCGCACCGTTTCCTTGATGTAGTCGATGCGCTCGTAGCGGCCGCGCACGAGGCGCGCAATTTCAAGGCGGAAGCTGTTCGAGCCCATGTCGATCGCGGCCAAAGGAGCATCGGTGGCGGGCACAGGAGCGTTGACCATGCGTCATTGTGCTTGCCTTCTAGAATCCTGGGCCCTGCGCGATCAACGCTCACCGGAGTTGCCGATGACGATCCAAGCCGAACTCGACAGCCTCGTCCCCCCGCGCGACTTCAGCCGCCGCGACTTTGCGCGCACCAGCGTCGGCGCGGGCTTTGCGGCGGCGGTGCTGCCGATCGAGGCGCAGACGCAGATCAAGACCGACAGCGCGGGCTTGACCGTGGGCGAGGTGACGATCGCCGTCGGCGAATTCAAGCTGCCCGCCTACCGCGCGATGCCGGTGGGCAGGAGCAACTTGCCGGTGGTGCTGGTGGTGAGCGAAATCTTCGGCGTGCACGAGTACATCGCCGACGTGGCGCGGCGCTTTGCCCGGCAGGGTTATCTGGCGATCGCGCCGGAGATGTTCGTGCGCCAGGGCGACGCCGGCAGCTACGGCGAGGTCGCCAAGCTGATGAGCGAGGTCGTTGCCCAGGTGCCCGACGCGCAGGCGATGGCCGACCTCGACGCCTGCGTGGCCTGGGCGCGCGCCAACGGCGGCGATGCGAACAAGCTCGCCGTCACCGGCTTCTGCTGGGGCGGCCGCATCACGTGGCTGTACAGCGCGCACAACCCCGGTGTGAAGGCCGGGGTTGCGTGGTACGGGCGGCTCGTCGGCGAGACCAATGCGCTGCAGACGTCGCATGCGGTCGATGCAGCCGCGCGGTTGAAGGCGCCGGTGCTGGGTTTGTACGGCGAGAAGGACAGCGGCATTCCGCTCGATACAGTCGAGAAGATGAAGTCGGCGCTGGCCGCCGGCAGCGCGGCCGCAAAGCAAAGTCAGTTCGTCATCTACCCCGACGCGCCGCACGCCTTCCACGCCGACTACCGGCCGAGCTATCAGAAGGCTGCCGCCGATGATGGCTGGAAGCGCTGCCTCGCCTGGTTCGAGGCGAACAACGTGAAATGACAGCCCCTGGCTCGCTGCGCTCGCACTCCCTCCGGCCCCGTGAGGGGCCACTTCGTGGCCTTCGGAGCCTCGGGCCGACGCTCGGCAGCGGCCCGGCGCTGGCCCGAGCAACGTGACGCTGACCTACATCATCCTGGCCACGCTCGTCGGCGGCCTGTTGTCGGTGCTCGCCGCGGCGAGCCTGACGGTGCATGTGCTCGGGCGCATCGTCAAGAGCCTGGTCAGCCTGTCGGTGGGCGTGCTGCTGGGCACGGCGCTGCTGCACATCCTGCCCGAGGCCTTCGAGAGCGAGGCCGGTGCGCAGGCGTTGTTCGCCACGCTGCTCGGCGGTCTGATGTTCTTCTTTCTGCTCGAAAAGGCCGAGCTCTACCGCCACGGCCACCACCACGAAGGCGACGACCCGCACCACCATCACCACCACGGCTTCGACGCCGAGCAGGCCGGCCGCGGCGGCTGGAGCGTGCTCGTCGGCGACAGCATCCACAACTTCTGCGACGGCGTCATCATCGCCGCGGCGTTTCTCACCGACGTGCGGCTGGGCGTGGTGACGTCGCTGGCGATCATCGCGCACGAGATCCCGCAAGAGGTCGGCGACTACATCGTGCTGCTCAATGCCGGCCTGTCACGCACGCGCGCGCTGGTCTACAACGCGCTGTCGGGGTTGTCTGCGGTGGTGGGTGGCGTCGTCGGCTACTTCGTCGTCGGGCCGTGGGAGATGCTGTTTCCGTACCTGCTGGTGATCGCGGCGAGCAGCTTCATCTACGTCGCCGTGGCCGACCTGCTGCCGCAGTTGCAGCGCCGCTTGCCGATGAAGGCGACGCTGGCGCAGCTCGGCTGGATCGTCGTCGGCTTGGCGCTCGTGTTGGTCGCGCGTCAGTTCCTGCACTGACAGCGCAACCGCATCACTTGACGATGAGCACCGGCAAGGAGCTGTGAATCAGCACCCGCTGCGTCTCGCTGCCGAGCAGCAGCGCGGCCACGCCGCGGCGACCGTGCGACGCCATCACGATCAGGTCGCATTGCTGCGCCTTGGCGTGGTCGAGGATGGCTTCCCACGGGTGCAGCGCTTCGACGGTGTGGCCGCTGCAGGCCACGCCCGCCGCCTGCGCGGCATCGACAACGGCCTTGACGCGCCCGGCGGCAATGCGCTCCTGCGCGTCATAGAACTCCTGCGGCGGCACCGGCTGCATCTCGGAGATGGCGCTGTACGGGAACGGTTCCTTGATGCTGACGGCGTACATCTGGCCGCTGCCTGCCTTGGCCAGGTCGAGCGCGGTGTCGATGGCTTTGGCGGTGATGTCGGACCCGTCGGTGGGGACAAGGATGCGCTTGAACATGGTGCGGACCTCCGTGTGGACACTGCACGACTGTGCAACCCGAAGCCTAGACCTTGCTTGCGCGGCGTCAACCTTTTGCTAACCCTTGGCCTGGGGCCGCAGCGGATCGCTCGACCATTCGCTCCACGAGCCCGGGTACAGACTTCCGCTGCCCAAGCCGGCATGTGCTGCGGCGAGCAGGTTATGACACGCGGTCACGCCCGAGCCGCAGTAGTGCACGGCATCGCCCGCGGCCAGCAGCGCCTGCCACTCGCTGCGCAGCGCGGCCACGCTCTTGAAACGGCCGTCGGCTGCGAGGTTGTCCTTGAAGAAGCGGTTGCGCGCGCCGGGGATGTGGCCGGGCGCGCGGTCCAGGGGCTCGACCTCGCCGCGAAAGCGCTCGCCGGCGCGCGCGTCGATCAGGTTCAGCCGGCCGAGGCCGGCGCGCACCGCAGCTGCATCGAGCGTCGGCAGCGCCGGGGCGTGCAGCGGATACGGCGCGGCGCTCTGCGGCATCGGCGGCGCGCCGGCCTCAAACGCGCCGCCAGCGGTGCGCCACGCTGCCACGCCGCCGTCGAGCAGCGCCACGTCTTCGTGGCCGAGCCAGCCCAGCAGCCACCACGCGCGCGCCGCGTAGGGGCCGCCTTGTGCGTCGTACGCCACCACGGGCGTCGTCGGGCCGATGCCGAGCGCGCCGAGCGTCGCCGCCAATGCCGCGCGCTCGGGCAGCGGGTGGCGGCCGTTGCCACCGCGCTTGGCGCCGGACAAATCGTCGTCGAGATGCAGGTAACACGCGCCGGGCAAGTGCGCCGCCTGCCACGCGCGGCGGCCGGCTGCGGTGTCGGCAAGGTCGAAGCCGCAGTCGAGCAACGTCGGCGGGTGCGGCCCGCGCAGTTGCGCCATCAACTCGGCAGCGGAAATCAAAGTCTTCATGGCCGTCAACTTTCATTGGGGGGAGGGCTGGCGGGTTCCTGGCGGCGCGTGCGCAGCAGCGTCGCATACAGCCCCGCGCCAATGATCAGCACCATGCCGGCAACAGCCGACAGCGTCAACGCATCATCGAAGAACAGCACGCCGAAGACGAACGAGAAGACGATGCCCAGGTACTGAAGGCTGGCGTTGGCCAGAGTGCGGCCGATGCGGTAGGCGCGCGTCATCATCATCTGCGCCAAGGTCGCCAGCAGGCCGATGGCGAGCAGCAAGGCCAGGCCGCGCGGCGTGTGCGTGCTGGCGCCGAGCAGTCCCATCCACAGCGCACCGGCGGCCAGCCCGCCGAGGGAGAAGTAGAAGACGATGCGCTCTTCGGGCTCGCCGGCGCGGCCGAGCGCTGTCACCTGCAGGTACGCCAGCGCCGCCAGCATGCCCGACAGCAGGCCGGCGAGGCCGTGCCACAACTGCTGCTGATCGACCGTCGGCCGCAGCACCAGCGCCACACCGGCAAAGCCGAGCAGCACCGCGGCCACCAGGCGGCCGTCGACGCGAGCGGCACCGACGAGGACACTGCCGCCGATGAGGAATAGCGCCATCCACACCGACGACATGTAGTTCAGCGTCATCGCGGTGGCCAGCGGCAAGCCGCCGATGGCATGGAACCAGAGCATCAGCGCGATGACGCCGCTGGCGCTGCGCCAGAAGTGCATCGCGGGAATCGGCGTGTCCAGCGAGACGCGACGAAAACGCGTGAGACCGAAGATGAACAGCGCGCCGATGAGCGAGCGGTAGAACACCAGCTCGCCGGCGCCGTACAACGACAAGGCGAACTTGACGCAGACGCCCATGACGGCGAAGAGCAGCGAGGCGCAGAGCATCAGCGCAGGAGCGGGCATCGGACAATTGTCGCGGCATGACTTGGGTGTGACTGCGTCGCCTTGCATTGACGGCTTGCGACAGCCTTGCAAGCAACGATGACACCGTCACGTTTGCCCGCCGAGAAACAGCACGCCGAGGAGCCGATGCAGCTCGGGCCTGCTCGGTCAGGCGTGCTTCCAGCGCATCCACGGCGCCGAGTTGAAGAAGCTCGCGACCACCGATCCTGGAGCGACGAGTTGGTCCGCAGCCGCGAGCAGGTCGGCGGGCAAGGCGAGCGCTGCGGCCGGCAGCGCCGACACCGCCTGGGCGACGTTCTTCGGGCCGATGATCGCCGCCGTGATGCCGGGCTGGGCAATGACCCACGCAGACGCCGCCTGCGCCGGCTCGAGGCCGTGCTGGCGGGCGAGGGCGGCGAACGCGTTGCCGACGCGGATGCCGGCGTCGGTGACGCGCTCGGCGTAGATGCCGCCGCGCACGGCCGCGCGCGTGTCGTCGCTGCGGCCCTGCTCGTAGCGGCCGGCCAGCATGCCCATGGCGAGCGGCGACCAGCACATCACGCCGACGCCGTGGGTTTGGCAGGCCGGCACGAGCTCGTTCTCGATGCGGCGCTCGAGCAGGTTGTAGGGCGACTGTTCGGAAACGATCCGGGCGATGCCGAGCCGTTCGGACGTCATCACCGACGTGGCAATGTGCCAGCCCGGTGCCGTCGACGAGCCGATGTAGCGCACCTTGCCGGCGCGCACGAGATCGTCGAGTGCGCGCAGGGTCTCGTCGAGCGGCACGCTCAT